>JBOFTL010000126.1:0-2565 GCA_051652045.1 Microcoleus sp.
CAACTCTCAACTATTAACTATCAACTTCCTTCGGATGGTCAAATTCCCTAAAAGTGTTCGATCGGCCCTGTCAGCAACCACTCGCCTCAACAAGTCGAAAGGGCGGCGGGTAAAGGTTTTGCCTGCTTTGCTAGCGGGCGTGACTGTCACGTTGCTGAATGTGGGCGCGCGCAGGTTGGGATGGCTGCAAAACTGGGAATTGAGCAGTTTTGATTCTTTCGTGCGGTTGCAACCCAGTCGCCCGCCAGATCCGCGGCTGTTGGTAGTGGGAATTTCTGAAGAAGACATTCGATCGTTGGGGCGATTTCCAATTTCCGATGCAGCGGTAGCCCAAACCCTGGCAAAATTGCAAAAATATCAACCAAAAGCGATCGGTTTGGATTTATACCGGGATTTGCCGCAGCAACCGGGACATCAGGAATTATTAGCTCAACTGAAAAAGTCGAATGTAGTGGCGATTGCTAAATTGAGCGATGGCGACAATCCTGGAGTACCTGCGCCTCCGGGAATGCCACCCGATCGAGTTGGTTTTAACGACTTCCTGCTTGACGCTGACGGTGTGGTGCGGCGCAATTTGCTCTCCGCGCGCAAATCAGATAAAACTACAGTTTCCTCATTTTCCCTACAACTGGCGAAGTTGTATCTCAAAGACAAAGCACAACAAAAAAATCACCCTGTCAATCCCAACCAAACTGACTGGGGAAAAGCCACATTTTTACCCCTAACGTCTGACAGCGGCGGCTATGCCAACCTCGACGCCAGAGGCTATCAAATTTTGCTTCAATACCGATCGGTCAAGCAGGTAGCGCGACAAGTTACCATCTCTCAAGTATTAAAAGGAGACATCGATCCGAGTTGGGTAAAGGACAAAATCGTGCTGATCGGAACCACTGCACCCAGCACCCGAGACGTGTTTCTCACGCCCTACAGCCCAGCGCAAAAGCAAGATCCGAAAATGCCGGGGGTGCTGGTGCACGCGCAAATGCTCAGCCAAATCTTGAGTGCGGTTTTGGAAGGGCGATCGTTGTTTTGGGTGTGGCCCGAATGGGCAGAAATTTTGTGGCAGGGTGCTTGGGCGGTACTGGGCGGCGCGGTGGCTTGGCGGATTCACCATCCCGGAAAAGCCGGATTGGTTGGGGCCGCTAGCGCGATCGGACTGTTGGGAATGAGTTTCGGGATATTTACTGCAGGCGGGTGGGTGCCGCTGGTGTCGCCGGGGCTGGGTTTATTGGCTACTGGTGTGGGTGTCAGCGCCTACAGGAAACTGTACGATGCTTTTCACGATTCCCTAACGGGTTTGCCTAACCGAGATTTGTTTGTCAGTAGTTTGGGGCGGGCGATCGACAGTGCTAAGTCCCACCGCAGCTATCTGTTTGCGGTGCTGTTTTTGGATTTAGACAGATTTAAGGTAATTAACGATTCTTTGGGGCATTTGGCGGGGGACGAACTGCTGATGTCGGTGGTGCTGCGGTTGAAGGGAAGTCTCTCTCGGGCGGATACTGTGGCGCGGGTGGGCGGCGATGATTTTGCAATTTTGGCACGGAATGTCGATGTTGCGAGTGCGGTGGATTTGGCCGATCGCATTCACCAAGCTTTGATCGCACCTTTTAGTTTAAGGGGGCAGGAAGTGTTTGTGACGGCGAGTATCGGCATTGCATTGGGGGGAGAAGTGGCGAATGTCAGGGAACAGCCGGAACATTTGCTGCGAGATGCCCACACGGCGATGTACCGGGCGAAGGCTTTGGGAATGGGACGGTATCAGGTGTTTAATGCTTCGATGCACGATTTGGCGGTTGAGAGGTTGCAGTTGGAAACGGATTTGCGGATGGCTTTGAAACGCCGGGAGTTTTTGCTGCATTACCAGCCGTTTGTGTGTTTGGCTAGCGGGAAAATTATCGGGTTTGAGGCCCTGGTGCGCTGGTTGCACCCGGAACGGGGTTTGGTGCCGCCGCTGAAGTTTATTCCGGTGGCTGAGGAGACGGGGGCGATCGTTCCTCTGGGCGAGTGGGTGTTGGAAAAGGCTTGCCGCCAGTTGCGGTTGTGGGAGAAGATGTTCGAGCTCGATCGACCTTTGATTATGAGTGTAAATCTATCGGGAAAGCAGTTTTCTCAGCCGGATTTAGTACAAAGAATTCAGGCTATTTTGAGAACGACTGGTTTGAGGGCTGACAGTTTGAAGTTGGAGATTACTGAGAGTGTGGTAATGGATGATGTGGAGTCGGCGATCGAGGTTTTAAAGCAGATGAAAGCCCTGAAGGTTAAGTTGGGAATTGATGATTTTGGAACTGGTTATTCGTCGTTGAGTTATTTGAGTCGGTTTCCTACGGATACTTTGAAGGTTGATAAGTCATTTGTGGGGCGAATGGAGACAGATAGTGAGGGGGAAAATGTGGCGATCGTGCGGACGATCGTAACGCTGGCTCATGCTTTGGGGATGGATGTAATTGCTGAGGGCGTGGAGACGGCGCAACAGTTGGCTAAGTTAAGGGCGATCGGTTGTGAATACGGTCAAGGTTATTTTTTTGCTAAGCCTTTACCGAGTGATGAGGCTACTGCTTTGATGGC
>JBOFTL010000127.1:0-7020 GCA_051652045.1 Microcoleus sp.
GTGTTTGAAAAGTTGTGTAAAATAGAATAACTAATGAGCGCCCAATAACGAGTAAGGTGCGCAGTGCGCACCCTACATAACTAGATAAATAATCGGTAAGGTGCGCAGTGCAAGCCCTACAAACTACATAGGTAAGCAGTGCGCACCCTACATAACTAATGAGCGCCCAATAATGAGTAAGATGCGCAGTGCAATCCCTACATAACTACGTAACTAATTAGAATTAACTGAATCGTATTAAAAGCTAAATTCGGTTTGCCTGATTCCTATTTCCTAATTTCTCCTTCTTTTTTCCTATGAAGTCTGTAAAATTGTAACATTACGTTGGGTTTCGTTCCTGGACCCAACCTACGCACTAATGAATGATGACTAATAACCTAGCAATTATTAAATTTTTGAAACAGCCGACTTCCGAAGAGTGGGTGCAACAGGCGATCGCCAATTTAGATACTATTCTATTAGACCATTCTCACTGCGAGCGGAAAGCGGCGGGAGTTGCGCTAAATTTAATGTTTCGGTATCCCGCTCATGCTAAATTAGTCAGGACGCTAACTGCGATCGCCCGCGAAGAATTGGAGCATTTCGAGCTTGTCAACCAGCACTTAGAAGGGCGGAATATTGCTTTAGGCCCTTTGGAGGCCCCTCCCTACGGTGCCGGCTTATCCGGTCAAATTCGCAAACAAGAACCCGATCGACTCTTGGATTCTTTGCTCGTTTCTGCTTTAATAGAAGCACGCAGTCACGAACGCTTGGGATTGTTGGGAGATCGGTGTCCAGATCGAGAACTGGCAAAGTTTTACCGCAGTTTGAAGGCTTCGGAAGCGCGACATTACGGTGCATATTGGATTTTGGCAACAACCTACTTCGCTCCGGATTTGGTAGCCCAGAGGTTGGAAGAATTATCGTTAGTTGAAAGTGCTTTGCTGGCGACTCTTCACCCGCAACCGAGAATTCACAGTTAAATTTAGGCTGTTTGATAATTGACAATTGACAATTGACAATTGACAGACAATTGAGATCTGAGAATTGACAGTGCAATTTTAGTTTGACAGTTGACAATCGACAGACAATTGAAAGTTGAGAGTTGACAGTGCAATTTTAGTTTGATAATTGACAATTGACAGACAATTGAGAGTTGAGAGTTGACAGTGCAATTTTAATTAATATGGGTGCTATTTGGGAGTTAGTACAATTACGCAAAAATATGATTATTTCAGCCAATGAAAACTAAATACCGCGATTTTTTAATTCGTTCTTGGGAAACGCGCGATCGAGCTGATGCATTTTATTTAATTAGCGATATTTTAGCAGAATATGGTTTAAAATGCGAACCATATGGAGCCGATCGAGATGTCTATGATGTCGAGCTATATTATCATAGTAAGGGAGGAGAATTTTGGGTAGTAGAACGGCAAGGTCAAATAGTCGGGACGGCAGCTTACTATCCGATCGAACGAGGTAAAAATGCCGTGGAAATTCGCAAAATGTATATCTTACCACCAGCCAGGGGACAAGGCTTGGGGAAATTTTTACTCCAAGAATTGGAAAGTAAAATTGCGATTCGCGGCTTTAATGAAATCTGGATCGAAACTGCTACCGTCCTGAAAGAAGCCGTGAAAATGTACGAAAATAGTGGGTATCAGCAGACAAATGGTGTTGAAACAAAAAGGTGCGATCTGGTTTACGTGAAGATATTGAATGGTAATTACGTTTCCTAATTTCACCAGCCCGGAATCTTCTGTAAATCGTTAATTTTTGCGCTGAATTTTGCGCCGCCCCTTACCCGCACGCAACATTCCCAGTCCTAGCAAAGTACCCAATACAGTTGCAGGTTCCGGCACTGGTTCAACATCATCAGGGTCACTTTTAGGTTGAAAGCTACCTTTAATCGCGATGCCATCGTTAGCACATTCCGCAAAAAAGCTAGCAATAAAACTACCCGAAGGCATTCCAGATTTATCAAACCTGAATCCTATTGTCTGAGAACCCGTCGCATTAAAATGAGCGAAATCCAAACCCATAACCTGCAAATTTTCAGGAGTTAAAAAATCGATTTCCCCTACTTTAGTACCAACCGCGATCGAATTGAGAACCGTCCAGTAGCCTGTTTGCTGGAAGTAAGGATCGTCTGCTGATAAATCCCCCATTGATGGAGTGCCTCCATTAGCTTTCACTACATCGTTGTATTGTTCTAAATTCCAAAATCCGCTGTTAGTGTGGGTGACATTTCTCGCAGCAACACCGCTGTAAACCCCTGTTGTAGTTACGCGAGAGTCATTCCCGTCAGCAAACCGAATCGCAAATAAGCTGCGGTTTGTGTTAGCCGTATTGAAGTCTGTACCGGAAAAGTTGAAAAATAAATCGCCGTAGTTGATGTTCCCTCTTTCCGCTGGAACCAAGGGGTCGGCATATCCTACTAGACTGAGATTGCCATTAATTGCAACGTAAGCTTTATCTGCTGTTTCTTTGATGGCGATGCCGTAATATTCAAATTCGCCACCGCCGACATGAATTCCTGTTACGCCGTCGCTGAAGGAATCAATAGCATAATTCCAGCCGCCGTGTAATGTTGCTGCTTCTGCTTTTTTTGCTGGGATTGCTGCAACTGTTAGTAACATAATTGCGGCATAAATCCAGTTGATTTTGGTTGTAAAATTAGAGATCATAAAATCCTCGCAGACTTACTTGTGAGTAAAAGACAGATTTTGCGAATTTAATTAGCTGATTTTCGATCGCTGACAATTAACTTCTTGTTGATGCCTCATTAATTGTCTGTCTTGATATTGTTTCGATCGAACCCCTATCGAGCGCTTTTTTCTGTTAGTTAAGCGTGAAATTGGCGATATGTCGAGGGGAGTTTGAGATTTGAAATTAAATAATTGATGAGTAAATTCAATCTAAAATCCGCAATCTAAAATTGGGTAGGTAATTGATAATCGGTAATTGGTAAAGGGAAAAATTTGCAAGCTGCCACCAGTCAATCGCCCGCAACGAACGCCATTTAAAATAATTTTGATTAACCACAGTAGAACAACCCCCGATCCAAATTTTGCTCTCAGATTTTTCAATCTGAATTTTTCAAAAACAAACTTTGGCTAGCTACTAAGAAACTAGCCACAAAAAATTTGTTTGTGTTGGCTCTAAGTAAATCACGGATTTCACGGAATTTTATTAAAGATTTAGTAAAGATGGGTTGTTTTACAATGCTGTAACATCAACTTTTACGTAGGTATAGCTCGTGAACTAGAAATTATCGATCTTTATCTTGCGCAAGCTAAGTATATTTTTTTACAACAACTTAAGTAAGTATATTTACTGTCTTTAGAAATAGGATTTCGGACGCAGGAGCGAAGTATCATAAATTATTGTTGCTGGCAACATGGTGCTGTTCAGTGTCGCCAGACACCCTAAACTATTGTCGATATTTCTGTAACAATTTTTACTTTGCCCTTAATCACAGAGCGCAGTAAGCGATTAACCGAGTGTCTATCTTCTTCTTCGAGAGATTCATCTAACACAGCGGCCATCAAACCGTAGCGATCGGCTAATGTTAAGGTTCCGGTATCGGTGACGGAGGCCAGTATTTCGGAAATTGCGCCGGGGAGAAGTTGAACAGCAAGCATGGTAGGTTTCCTAGATTCGATACTTGCATCATCTCCAGTTTCCGAAGATTCGGGGGTGACGCCTGGATAGCCTCAAAGGTGATGTTTTGAGGCAAACAGCGTGACTGTAAGGGTTGGGCTTGGCGATCGAGTGGAGGTAGAGCAAGCGATCGGTGTCACAAGACTAACTTTATATTAAAAATACTTAACTCAATTATAAAGATTTTTAGTAGATTTTGTGTTTTGTACCCTTTTCGGTTTATGTACAAAACGCATCGCTGTAATCCGAAAAATTCATATAACTCAACATTTTGTAAAATTAGCTACGAATACTTAATGTGTAGGGCTTTACATTGGTTAATAACTTAAGTGCACCCAACAACAGCGTTCTACCGATCCCTCGGTAGAAACTACGGCCAACATAGTGTCGCTACTGTCTCGGGAGCGCCTGCCAAGCTCAAATTTACAGATAATCAGCCATGCTCAGAGCAAACGCGATCGAGTAACTCAATATACAGTTTTAAATCCGCAAACTCACTAAGGTAAGCACAACAACACATAAGATGCCCGAAGTCAATACCTCTCCGAACAAACCAGCAGCGAGGGTAAATCCGTGACCCAGACAGTAGAACCCAAAGCCAGCCTCAACAAATTTGAAAAACTCAAAGCCGAAAAAGACGGATTAGCCGTCAGAGCAGAACTCGAAGACTTCGCCAAAATCGGCTGGGAAGCAATGGACGAAACAGATCGCGAACACCGCCTCAAATGGCTCGGCGTCTTCTTTCGGCCCGTCACCCCCGGCAAATTCATGATGCGGCTGCGCCTGCCCAACGGCATTATCAGCAGCACTCAAATGAGAACGCTAGCAGAAATCGTCCAGCGCTACGGCGACGATGGCAGCGCCGATATCACCACCAGACAAAACCTGCAACTGCGCGGAATTCGCATCGAAGATTTACCCGACATCTTCCGCCGCATGGAAGCAGTAGATTTAACCAGCGTTCAGTCCGGCATGGACAACGTGCGCAACATTACGGGTTCCCCGGTGGCTGGGTTAGACGCTGACGAACTTTTCGACACGCGGGAACTAGCAATTCAAGTCCAAGACGCGATTACCAACAAAGGTCAAGGCAATCCCGCGTTTTCCAACTTGCCGAGAAAATTTAATATTGCGATCGCAGGCTGTCGCGACAACTCAGTCCACGCCGAAATCAACGACATCGCCTTCGTCCCCGCCTACAAAGAAGGAAAATTCGGCTTCAACGTTTTAGTCGGCGGCTTCTTCTCCGCCAAACGCTGCGAGGCAGCAATTCCCCTCAATGCGTGGGTAGAACCCAGCGACGTTGTAGATTTGTGCTTAGCAATATTAATCGTGTATCGCGACGGCGGCCCGAGAGCCAACCGCCAAAAATCCCGCCTGATGTGGCTGATTGACGAACTCGGACTCGAAAAATTCCGGGCCGAAGTCGAACAGCAACTCGGTCGCGCGCTACTCTCGGCTGCCCCCAAAGATGAAATCATTTGGGAAAAACGCGACCACATCGGTGTATGCGCGCAAAAACAATCAGGGCTCAACTATGTAGGGTTGCACGTTCCTGTAGGACGGTTAAACGCATCTGATATGTTCGACCTCGCCCGCATTGCCGAAGTTTACGGCAGCGGAGAGATTCGACTCACTGTTGAAGAAAACGCAATTATTCCCAACGTTCCCGATTCGCGACTCGAATCGCTGGTCAAAGAACCGCTGTTGCAGCGTTTTTCGATCGACCCCGCACCGCTGTCGCGAGCCTTAGTTTCCTGCACCGGATCTAAGTTTTGCAACTTCGCCCTCATTGAAACTAAAGCCCGTGCCGTCGCGATGATTCGGGAACTCGAAGCCGAACTCTCAGTACCCAAACCCGTCAGAATTCATTGGACTGGTTGCCCCAATTCCTGCGGTCAACCTCAAGTAGCAGACATCGGGCTGATGGGTACGAAGGTGCGCAAAAACGGCAAAACCCTAGAAGGTGTAGATATTTTCATGGGTGGCACCGTCGGTAAAGATGCTCACTTAGGAAGCTGCGTGCAAAAAAGCATTCCTTGTGAAGACCTCAAACCGTTGCTGCGCCAACTGCTAGTCGATAACTTCGGGGCCGTTCCCGCCGACGGTAATGTAGCTGCCCTCAACCGACAACTGCAACTGACCGTTGACGATGAAACTCCTGTTCCGGCAAAGCCTCTAACATCTACTGTAATTTTTGCTCGATCGGGCAAAGAAGTGGCTTGCAGCGAAGATGAATTCATCCTCGACGTTGCCGAACGGGCCGGAGTCGAACTCGACAGCAGTTGTCGGTCGGGAACTTGTGGCACCTGCAAGCAGCAACTTCTGGAAGGCAACACAGTCTACGACAGCCAACCAGACGCGGCCGCCGATTTAGAACCGGGGTTCATCTTAACTTGTAGCGCCAGGGCGATCGGCAAAGTCGCGATCGATGCCTGATCTCGTAAGGTGAGATACAGTCGGCCGGTAAAATTTTGTCGGCGCGATCGTGTAATCTGCGAGAGACATAGAGGCATCTCAAACCTCTAATTTCCCTCTCGCCTTCGCCCTCACACACTGTCACGCTTCATCTCACAACCAACCAACAAGTCAAGAACCATCAAGAACCATGAGCAACCTTTCCAGAAGAAAATTCATCATCACCGCCGGAGTCACAGCAGCCGGCACCCTGCTAGCCCACGGTTGCAGTTCCGGTTCCACCACTTCTAGCAGCCCCAGCCCCGCTGCTGGTGGCTCTCCTGCAGCCTCCCCCGCCGTCAACATCAACCCCGCTGACGCCCCTGAAGTTACAACCGCCAAACTCGGCTTCATCGCCCTCACCGACTCCGCACCCTTAATCATCGCCCAAGAAAAAGGCTTATTTGCCAAATACGGCATGACAGGCGTGGAAATCGCCAAACAAGCATCTTGGCCTGTGACGCGCGACAACCTAGAACTCGGTTCCGACAAAGGTGGCATCGACGGGGCTCACATCTTATCCCCCATGCCTTATCACATGGCATTGGGCACGATTACCAAAGGCAATCAGCCGGTGCCGATGTACATTTTGGCTCGGTTAAATACTAACGGTCAGGCTATTTCTGTCAGCAAAAAATACCTAGATTTGAAAGTAGGTACGGATAGCAAAGCTCTCAAAACGGCAATTGCAAATCAAAAAGTTGCGATTACCTTTCCCGGCGGCACCCACGATTTGTGGATGCGCTATTGGTTAGCAGCCGGTGGCATCAATCCAGATACAGAAGTTTCTGTAATTCCCGTACCGCCGCCCCAGATGGTAGCTAACATGAAATCCGGCAGCATGGAAGCTTTCTGCGTAGGCGAACCTTGGAACGCGCAGCTAGTTACCCAACAGGTAGGATACACTGCATTAACCACAGG
>JBOFTL010000128.1:0-5911 GCA_051652045.1 Microcoleus sp.
TCGGATCCTCATCCACCCGTCCCCTGCTAAAATCTACAATTATTAGATTGCTTACGGGTGGAATCACAGCCTCACGCGACTCTCATCCCACACTAACCGAGGCGGTATAGTGTGGGGATTCCCGTCTGTTTAGCTAAAAATTGGTCTATTTGACAAAAAGTAGTTTTTGTGGTATACGAAATGCGATCCGGGCAAAGAAGATCGATCGAAATCATCGTTTGAAAAAGAGTGCAATCTGCTGTAAATGTCATTGCGAGTGGCAGCGAAGCATAAGTCCTACGGACAGGCACGCGCCTTCGCACAAGCTGCGTTTAATCATCTCGTTGCGATCGCAATGACATATCGTGATGACATAAAGATATTGCGATTGCTTTCCTACGGATCGCTGGGCTAACACTTCACTTCGTTAAGCTCGCAATGACACTTAAATTGTGCGATCGCCCGTTTATTCTTGAGGAACGGATTCAAGATTTTTGCGCTTATCGTTCAAGCGTTTTTTGGCATAAAAATGAATAGTGGCTGCCATCACAAAAATCATGGCAATAATGCCGTAAACGCTAGAAAACACGGGGATGTTGTTCTTGAATACTGCTAAAAGGACGATCGCCACTAACAGTACAGTTGGCGCCTCATTTAAGGCCCGAAATTGTTGACCAGTCCAGCCGGATTCATTTTTCTCTAATTTTTTCATCGTCCAGCCGCAATAAAAATGATAGCCGATTAACAAACTAACGCAAATTAGTTTGATTTGCAGCCACATATCGTGCAAAACCTGGGGTTCAGTCCAGACTAGGGCGATCGCCATAATTACAGTTACAAACATTCCCGGCGTCGTAATCAAATTATAGAGGCGTTTCTCCATGATTTGATATTGTTCTTTAAGAATCGTTTTTGCAGGTTCTGGTTGCTCTTCTGCTTCTGCGTGATAGACAAACAATCTTACTAAATAAAACAGCCCTGCAAACCAAACTACAATGCCAATTAAATGAAATGATTTAAACCAAAAATAAGCCACGGTTTGCCTCCTTTAATTAACTAAAAAAGATGTAGCAAGCGGGTACGTACTGCACATCATAGCGCTATTGCTAGTGTAGGGTACGACGCTGCAATTGTTCTGGCGATTTACAAATATATAATAGCGACGCACCTTACAGCAATTAATCAACTTAATTTGTAGCAAATGATAAAAATTGTTGGTAGTGAGGACTTTAGTCCAATGGCACTGAAATTTCACAAACCACCCAGCTCAAACCTTTGTAAGATCGTTGTTTTTCAACCGCAGATCCCAACTTTTTCAGTGCCATTGGACTTTAGTTCTCTAAAGGTGCGAACTTAAAGTCTTCGCTATAAGCTAATGTGTGGGAACTTGAGTTGTCTCAGCCTGTGGGCTTTGGTCCTAACTACAAGCTAATTCGATCGCGATCGAGAGATCTACTTGTGGCATTTTAACCATGCTCTAGGGTGCGCGCGATCGATCGCAGATGTATACTTGTGTCAGGACACGTATTGTAACGCTTATACAAGGCTTTGAGATTGCTTCACAACTTTGGCAATGACATAATTACGTTATGTGTGTGTAAGTCCTGTACGTATACAGACCAATCATCCCTGGAATAGGCAGCAGATGCTGGAACAGATTCTCGATCGCGCGCCTTTACAAGTTGCACCTGATACCTCAATCCTCGATGCGATCGCCTTAATGAGTCAGGGACAAGAGAGTAATTGCGTCTTAGTGGTAGACGGGGGGCGTTTAGTCGGAATGTTTACGGAACGAGATGCCATCAAGTCGATCGCCTCTGGAATAGATTTAGCGGGGACGGAAATTGCGCGGGCGATCGCACCACCCGTTAGCTTGACTCTCAACGAACATCAAAACACCCGGACAGCTTTATCTTTGATGCGCCAGCATCGGATTCGCTACTTGCCCGCAGTAGACGAGGCAGGTCAATTGCTGGGTTTATTGACTCAAGATCGGCTCGATCGCATAGAAGAACAGCAACGCAGAGAAACAACATTCGATCGCAATCAAAATCATTGGACGGAGTTGCTTTTTGAAAATGCTCTAGATGCGATCGCCATTGCCGATGACGCAGGGCGATATGTCGATGCGAATCCAGCAGCCTGCGAGTTATTTGGGGTATCTAGAGAAGAACTGTTGCGTTCTACGATAGCGAACTTTGCCGCTCCCGAGCTAGACCTGGCTCAAATGTGGCAGCAATTTCTCCAGCAAGGGCAGATGTCGGGGGAATTTTGTTTGTGTCGCCCGGATGGAACTGTTCGAGAAGTGGAATTTAGCGCAGTGGCTAATTTTATCTCCCACTATCACCTATCAATTTTGCGAGATATCAGCGATCGCAAACAAGCCGAACGCGATCGCCAACAGGCACAAAATCTCCTCGAACAACGCGAACAAGCCTACAGGGCACTGGTGGAAAATTCCCCAGATATTATCGAACGCTTTGATATCCATTTTCGCCATCTCTACGTTAGTCCTTCCTTAGAGGCGTTAACAGGAATTTCTGCAGAACAATTTTTGGGCAAATCCTGCCGCGAAATGGGGTTGCCAGATTCAATGGTCAACCTTTGGGAAACAGCAGCCCGCGCCCTCTTAGTTACTGGGCAAACCCAAAGCATTGAGTTTGAAACTCCGACAGCAGAAGGAATGCGGTGTTTTGAGATGTGCCTCACGCCGGAACAGACTCAGGCTGGGACGATCGAATCTTTCCTCTGTATTTCACGGGATATTACCGATCGCAAACGGGCAGAAGAAGCCCTCAAGCAAAGCGAACAGAAATTTCGGGCGATTTTCGATAATACCTTTGAGTTTATGGGTTTGCTCTCCGTTGAGGGGATTGTTATTGAAGTGAATCAAACCGCCTTAAATGTGATTACTATCGATCGCTCGGATGTCATCGGACAACCCTTTTGGGAAACCCCGTGGTGGACTCATTTTCCCCAACAGCAGGATCGATTGCGGCAGGCAATCGATCGGGCCGCCCGAGGTGAATTCTTGCGGTTTGAAACTCAACATTTCTGGTCGGATGGAACAGTTATTTTTGTAGACTTTTCCCTCAAGCCTTTTTTTGATGAAAATGGTCAAGTTGTCTTACTGATTCCTGAAGGACGGGAGATCGGCGATCGCAAGCGAGTAGAAGCAGCCCTGCAGGAGTCAGAAGCCAAATATCGCACACTGTTCAATTCGATGGACGAAGGCTACGTTCTCATGGATGTCATTTTCGACGAGAACGATCGGGCGATCGACTTGTTGTATCTGGATGCCAATCCGGCAGCGGTGAGAATGACCGGAACCGAACTCGTCGGCAAGCGAACGCGCGAACTCGACCCGAACTTTGAAACGCAGTGGTTTGAAATCTGCGGCAGAGTCGCGAAAACAGGCATCGGCGAACGTCACGAGTTCTATACTGCGCCGCTGCAAGCTTGGTATAACTTCTACACTTTTAAGGTGGGCGAACCTGGCAGTTTGCAAGTCGCCCTGATTTATCAAGATGTGACCGATCGCAAACGTCGCGAAGCGAACGCTGCTTTCCTCACCGAAATCGCTGAAGATTTATCGCACCTGTCATCTGCAGAGGAGATGATGCAAGCCATTGGTGCGAAAGTTGGCGCTTATCTTAACATCTCCAATTGTCTGTTTGCCGAGATTGACGAAGCCCGCGATCGGGCAACTGTTGAATACAACTGGTACAAAGCAGGCACGCCAAACATGACAGGCGTTCATCAGCTATCGAGTTGGATTACTGAGGAATTTCAGCAAGCGGCACGTGCCAATGAAACCATTATTATCTGCAATACCCAGACCGATCCGCGCACCTGCAAGGAGCGCTATGCTGCGTTCAACATTCATACGTTGGTCACGGTGCCGTTTCATCAGGACGGCGAATGGAAATATTTGCTTGCCGTCACTGATTCTATCGCGCGCGATTGGAGCGAAGAAGAAATCGAGCTAATCCGCGAAATCACCAACCGTACCTTCCCGAGGCTCGATCGCGCCCGCGCCGAAGCGACATTGCGCGAAAGCGAACAACTGCTGCGGTTCGCGCTGGCTGGCGCTCAAGCTGGCTCTTGGGACTGGCAGATTGCTGCGGGTAAAGTCACCTGGTCCTCTGAAAATTATGTACTTTACGGACTCGACCCAAACAAGTGTTCCCTGCAGTACGCAGATTGGGACAACGCATTGCACCCCGACGATCGCGAACGGGCCCATGCAGATGTGTTGCGCGCGATCGAGGACAGGCTACCCGAATATCGATCGGAATTTCGCATCATTCATCCCCAACGGGGAGTTCGTTGGTTGCTAGGTTTGGGACACCTGAGTGCGAACGATCGGGGCGAACCAATTCGGTTGAGCGGCATTAATCTGGATATTACCGATCGCAAGCAAGCAGAATTCGCCCTCCAACAGCAAATCCGGCGAGAACGACTCATCGCAGACATTTCCCAAGATATCCGCCAATCCTTGGATCTCAACGAGGTACTATCGCGAACTGTAGAGCGAGTCAGAGAGCTACTCAACACCGATCGAGTGATTATCTTGCGGTTTCGCCCCGATTGGCAAGGAGAAGTCATTATGGAATCGGTTGGGGCCGATTGGAAACCGCTGCTTTCTACTAGCATCTTCGATCCCTGCTTTCAGGAACACTACATCGAACCCTACCGTCAGGGGCGAATTGCTACCATATCCGATATCGACACAGCAAACCTAGAGCCATGCTACGTTGAATTTCTCAAACCGTTTCAGGTCAAAGCCAACCTGGTCGTGCCGATTTTACAAAATGAAGAGCTGTGGGGTTTGTTAATTGCCCATCAATGTTCGACTCCCCGACACTGGGAAAATGCAGAAATCGAGTTACTTCAACAACTGGCAAATCAAGTGAGCATTGCCATCAAACAATCAGAACTTTATCAAAAAATTCGCGAACAAGCAGCTTTAATTGATATTGCTACCGACGCAATTCTTGTCCGAGATTTAGACAACCGCATCTTATTTTGGAGTCAAGGAGCCGAACGCTTGTACGGCTGGAGTGCAGCAGAAGTGGTTGGGAAAATTTCCAGCGAGTTGTTTAACAGATCGCCTGCGTCTCAAATGGATGAATGTATAAGTATTTCTGTAACGCAAGGCTCCTGGCAAGGCGAACTCGAACAAGTTACCAAATCCGGTCAAGAAATCATAGTTGCGAGTCATTGGACGCTGGTACGGGATGAATTCGGACAGCCCAAATCCATTCTTGCTGTGAACAGAGACATCACCGAGAAAAAACAATTAGAGGAACAGTTCTATCGCGCTCAACGTTTGGAAAGTATCGGAACTTTAGCTAGTGGCATTGCCCATGATTTCAACAATCTCTTGACCCCGATTTTGGCAGTCGCTCAACTGTTACCCCTCAAAATACCTAATCTCGACGAACAGACACAAAGGCTCGTGTCAATGTTGGAAAGTAATGCCAAACGCGGAGCGAATTTGGTGCAACAAGTTCTTTCTTTTAGTCGGGGTACGGAAGGAAAGCGCATCACCTTACAGGTAGGACACTTGCTCTTAGAAGTTATTAATCTCGCTCAAAGAACGTTTCCAAAATCTATCAAAATTTCCAGTACCATTCCCACGAAAGAGCTTTGGACGATATCTGCCGATACTACCCAAATTCATCAAGTGTTCGTGAATCTTTTAGTAAATGCTCGCGATGCGATGCCCGAGGGCGGGAATTTAACGATCGCAGCTCAAAATCGCCACTTGGATGAAAATTATGTCCGCATGAATTTGGAAGCTCGAGTTGGTTCCTATGTCTCGATCGCGGTTTCCGATACGGGAACTGGCATCTCTCCCGAAATAATCGAGCGAATTTTCGATCCTTTTTTCACTACTAAGAAAGTCGGCCAAGGAACGGGATTGGGA
>JBOFTL010000129.1:0-3877 GCA_051652045.1 Microcoleus sp.
CAGAGAACTAGCTACGCATTCTCTGGTAGGTCTTTAACTCTTGCCTTAAACGTAGTGATTTTATACACTTAGACTGGTCAACTAGGCTCTTTCAAGCCCCCACTATATCGGTACTCCGATTAGTGGTGGGTGGTTGACCCCAAGTATTAAAATATCCTGCATTTTTGCCTGCCGCCCGATCGCCCCAAAAATTTTTCTTAAAATAATACCTGCGGTATGGTGTCAAACAACCCCATTTATGGTATGAGAACCCAACCTCGAACCCAGAAACCCAGCTTTTTGGTTGATAGCATTTTTTTCTCAAAAATCCTCTGAAATAGCAGCCATTTTGCTCGATCGACTTGATAATATATCAATTATATATTTGTAGGAAACAGTATTGAATTGTCCCTACAACC
This sequence comes from Microcoleus sp., assembly GCA_051652045.1. Classification (GTDB taxonomy): domain Bacteria; phylum Cyanobacteriota; class Cyanobacteriia; order Cyanobacteriales; family Microcoleaceae; genus Microcoleus. Next base: position 399 of record JBOFTL010000129.1, read on the forward strand.
CAAGGCAGCTCCTGAGTTGCCCGACAGGCTATCTGCGGCAACAAATTTTGCACCCCAACGCAACACTTACGTGTAGGCGAAATGCTTCTGTAGCCTGGAAACTCGCCAACCACTGATTTCACTAAGCTCCAACCAGCACAAGTTAACCATATACAACTCTTTACCACTCCCCATCGCGACATGAAAAAACTAATTTTACTTACCGGAATGCTACTGATGGTGGCAAAAACAGCATTTGCCAGCCCCGCAGTCCCCCAAGTGGAACAGATCGAACAGATATCAACAGCCCCTAAAGCAGAACAAATAGAACGGATTTCAACCGCCCCAAAAGTGGAACCCATCGAACGGATGTCTACTCAGGAAATCCGAGAAACCATTAAAGAACCCACCACTTATATTTTTGACGGCATTAAAGGGCGGGAACTCACGCTATCTCTGTGGGCGGGAGAATTGACAGCCCAACTCTACAGTCCCAGCGGTGAAAATTTAGGGGCGATCGAAAAAAGAGACAATCAATGGGTAGGCAAGCTGCCGGAATCCGGCATCTACCGGGTGCGAGTTACCCCTAAAAACGCAACCAGCAGTTTTGTCATGGAACGAGATTTTAACGCCAAGTGGACTTACAAGCCCGATCGCCCGATACCCATAGCATACGGACAAAACACGGGCAATCTCAGACTGAAAATGTCTGGCTATCAAGTCCAACCACTGACGGTTCAGGGTAGGCGGGGACAGACGATGAGAGTCACTGCCAGCCAGAAAAATGTGGATGTGGCGATCGAATCTCCTTCCGGACAGCTTCTCGATCAAGGGGACGGTCAAACTTTCGCTCAACTAACGGAGTCTGGAGTCTATCGAGTGCTGGTAGTTGCCAACAGGCCGATCCGCCCTTCAATCAGAGTTGCTCTGCAGTAAGCTAATCACCGTAAATCGATCGCGAAGGTTCGTAGTATGAACTTGAGTCCGCAATATGTGACGGACTGAAGTAGGCACTACGAACCATTTTTTATGGTAATTTAAGGGAAATTACTTCAAAACAGTTTTAGAAGCAATCCGAGTTTTCTTGCGATCGGCCTCACTCAATTCTTCACCGGATTGCAAGCGAGTAGCAGAATTTTGCAGTACGGTAGCAGCACCTCGATCGCCCATTTGCAAAGCAGTTTTCGCCGCAGTTTGCAACATCGTAGCAGCACCGGCCCGATCGCCCTGTTGCAATCTGGTTTCTGCTAATTGAGTTTGGCGGTATTTAGCCAAAGCCAAAATATGCTGCTGCACTGTCGGATCGATTACCGGCTGGTAAAGCTGTATGACATTCGAGAAAACAGTTACCGATTCGGAAAACAAATTTTGACCGATCGTCGGATCGTCGTAACGAATTTGCAACTGCCCGATCGCCTGTCTGCCTTCCGCCAACTGTCCGATATAAATATTAGCCAAAACAACTCGCTCTACATCCTTCATTAAATCTCCCAATCTGACAGCAAATCGATCGCCCTCTTGCTGTAGCGGCAATTCGATCGTATCCGGAGCGACTTGAGCGATCGGTTTGAGTTCGGCTAACCGCACTTTTGGCATCAGCGAAAATAGCAAATAAGCATTAGTCAAACCCACCGATTGCACGCGAGTAAATAGCTTGCCAAACTCATCAACCGCATCTTCCGGCCGCTCGATGTGAGCTAGAGCACCACCGCCAGCATCAGCAATTTTTTCCAAAATATCTTGGTTCCAATTATCGCCAAATCCGAGAGAATTTAACGTCATATTGTACTCAGCCGCCAGTTTTGACAGCTTCAAACAGCGGTGGTTGTCGCCATGTTCGTTTTCGCCGTCTGTCAACAAAAAAGCCTGAGATACAGTTTCTTTTTTCCCTTTGTTAAGCTCTTCAATACCTAACTTAATCCCCTCATCAATTGCCGTCCCCCCAGCCGGACGCAATTTATCAATTTGCCTTTTAATGCTGGCGGGGTCTTCTACAATTTGATTGGGAACGAGGACTTTGGCTCTGTGGTCGAAAGCAACGGCACAGAAGCGATCTCCGGGCTTCAGCCTGTCCAGCAGTTGGCAGGCAGCCTGTTTCACCGTTTCCAAAGGACGCCCGTTCATCGAGCCGCTGTGGTCGAGAATCAGGCACAGGTTTAAAGGTACGTTGGAGTCTAACTGCGAAGTCGTCGCAGACACCGAAATGGCTAGCTGGCGCTGGCTTGAGGGCGCGGCAGCATCAAGGTTAGCGTCGTTCAAGGCAGGGAGCAAACTAACTTTCATGCGGGATACCTAAGGATTGCGTTACTATTTCTTTAAGAATAGCTCCATCAGTTCAGGCAAGATTTTCGATGAAAACACCCTTTAAAGCTATGCAATCGCAATATTACGGGGATGCTTACTATCGCACTCCCCCCCCGGATTTGGCATCCCTGTTGCTGAAGGAGCGGATTATCTACTTGGGCTTGCCCCTAATCTCGTCCGACGACTACAAGCGCCAAATCGGGGTAGATGTTACCAAGCTGATTATTGCTCAGTTACTTTACTTGCAATTCAACGATTCGGAAAAACCGATCTTCTTCTATATCAACTCGACAGGTACTTCTTGGTACACCGGCGATGCGATCGGGCAGGAAACCGAAGCTTTCGCAATTTGCGATACGATGAATTATGTAAAACCCCCGATTCACACGATCTGCATCGGTCAAGCAATGGGAACTGCTGCGATGATCCTGTCTTCGGGAACTAAAGGCTCGCGGGCGAGTTTGCCCCACGCTACTATAGTCCTCAACCAACCTCGGATGGGCATGGGTCGATCGCAAGCCACAGACATCCAGATCCGCGCTAAGGAAGTTCTGGCAAACAAAACATCGACTCTGGATATCCTGTCGCAGAATACCGGTCAGCCAGTCGAGACAATTGCTAAAGATACCGATCGAATGTGCTATCTCACGCCCCATCAAGCGAAGGAATACGGGTTGATCGATCGAGTTCTCGAAAGCACTAAGGATCTGCCAGTACCCCTACCTGTTGGAGTCGCGTAAAGCTTTTGAAGGAAGAAGGAAGAAGGAAGAAGGAAGAAGGAAGAGGGAAGAAGGAAGAAGAGGTAAATTCCTAATGCCCAATCCCCAATGCCCAATGCCCAATCCCCAATTACCAATTCCCAATCCCCAATTCCCAATTCCCAATTCCCAATTCCCAACTGTTAATTTTTAAGCTTTTCTGGTGGTGGTAATTATGCCTGTTGATGAAATAATGCGCGTCCCTTACAACATTCCTGGCAGCCCCAACTGGCAGTGGATTAATATCTACACTCGCTTGAGCCAGGAGCGCATCATCTTTGTGAATCAGTCGATTACCACAGGCCTGGCAAATTCGGTAATTTCAGCGATGCTGTACCTGGAATCGGAAGACCAAAACAAGCCGATCTATCTGTATATCAATTCCTACGGCGATCCGATAGCGTCAGGTGTGGCAAATGAAACAGCCGGGATGATGTC
>JBOFTL010000130.1:0-3472 GCA_051652045.1 Microcoleus sp.
AGTAGCCATCTCGATTTACAATAAAAGATTCTCCTGAACTTTCTAGATTTTTCTGTTTCACTATATCGATCGAAAGGCTACCCAAGACATTAGCAATCACCAAACCTTTTCTGGCTCCTTTGCTATCGAAAATGGGAGTAGCGTAGCGAATTGTTGGCTTATAAGGTATTTCTATTTTCCCGCGTTCCTGATTCAGATTGAATTCAGATACATAAATTTCTCCAGGTTTTAACTTCATAGTCGAGCTAAAGTAATCCCTATGAGCTTGATTTTGCAGTTCAGAATCTGGAACAATTTTGATATTTTTCCCATCTGAATTTAAGCGCACTCGTTCGTTACCCAGCTCATCTAGGTAACGCAACTGCATATAATATGGCTTGAATTCCATCATGGATGCAAATATAATTTGCATTCGATCGACCCAGTTTTGATAAGTTGAATTAGTCTCTCGATCTATACCATTGTTTTCTCGAGATCTAATCATTCCTTGAATGGGGGGAGATTTGCTGATAAACAAAACATCTTTATTGATATTTGCCAGTTTGTCAGCAATTTTTTCTCCACTATGAACCACACTTTCATTAAGATTGTTTAAAGCTAAGGTTTGCAGTGCTGATGTGGAAGAAGCAACTCCATACCAACCTACAAGAGATACTGGAATCAAGGTACTTAAAACTAGAAGTAGTAGCAGTCGGTGTTGGATTTTTCTATAAAATTTATCGAGCATGGTAGTTGGTATTTGGTAGTTGGTATTTGGTAATTGGCAGTTGGTAGTTGGTAGAATTAATTATTGTTATCTAAAATCTAACATCTAAAATTGAATGACTATACTGCCGATCTTAAATTTTTTGCTGCTTCATTAAGCTGTTCAGTGCCGAGTTTAACTTGAGAAATACCAGCAGCAGTTTCTTGGGCTGCTAAGTTAAGAGAGTTGACTGACTCAAGTATATCTTGAATTGCGAGCGCCTGATTCCTAGCCGTAAAAGAAATTTGCTGGTTGTTAGAAAAAATTTGATTTATTGCTTCCGCAACGCCTGCGAATGCCTCTGCAGTTTCTAGGGTAATTTTCACTCCATTATCAACAGTTTTTGTTCCCTCATCTGTCACCATTGTTGTAGAACCTATAGCAGTCTGAATATCTTTAACTAAAGCATTAATTTTACTGGCAGATTCTTTGCTCAAATCTGCTAAGGAGCGAATTTCGCTAGCAACAACAGCAAACCCTTTGCCACTATCGCCGGCCCGCACTGCTTCAACAGCAGCATTCAGTGCTAGCATATTTGTTTGGTTGGCAAAATCGCTAACTAAATTAGAAATACTGGCAATTCCCTTTGTTTGTTCGCTCAAGTGCAAAATTTGCTTTTGAATTGCTGCTACATTTTGCTTCAAAGTTGCCATTTCTTTGAGGGTATTATCTACTGCTTGAGTGCCTATTTCTGTGAGTTCTAAAGCTTGTCCTGCCCCTGAAGCTGCTGCTGCCGCCTGTGAGGCACAATTGCGACTCGAAGCACCTAATTCTGCCATTGTAGTAGCAGTTCGATCGACCGCTGATACTTGTTGGATGATGATACGTTCTTGCTGTTCGACAGTGACAGCAATTTGCGATGTAGAAGAGGCAATTGTTTGCACAATTTTATTCACTGATTTGGTGGCTCTCCGAGCAAAAAAAATCGCGATCGCGCTCACAACACCAGCCGTAGCTACTACTCCTAAAATCAAGGTCAATAATAGATCTTGCTGCGGAGCAAATACCTGTTGCGTACTGTTAGTAATGAGAACACTCCATCCTAATTCTGGGAGGTTTTCTAAAGTTTCTATAGGAGTGTAAGTTATCAATTCTTCAGCACCATCTAACCGATGAGTGTCCACAATCGTGCTAATTTTATTATTAGCTTGCATGGTGAGAAAAACATCAAAATCTGACTTTGCTTCTCTACCTAACAAACTTGGTTCGCTGGATGAGAAAAAATTACCATTCTTATCTATTAAGTGATATTCTTCTTGTTTGAGTTCTTCAGAATTATTACTTAATTTTTCTTTGCTTTTTTTAAAAGCCTCTTCTAAATAAGTTATAGGTGTAGTGCTCTCGATCGCACCGATAGTTTTACCATTACTTAAATCAACAATCGGTGCTACTAAAAATAACTCGTAGTAGCCATTAGTTGATGATTGTCTCGGCTGCACAATTAAAGGCTTATTAGCTTTAATTACTTCCGGAAAATAATCAAGATTATCTGAGCCGCTTATTTTTGCGCCTTGAGTTCTTAAAATAATTTTTCCGTTGATATCGGCAACTGCTATGCTGTCATATCCTTCATCTTCTTCGATATATTTATCTAACAAAGCTTCCTTTTCACTGGTGGAAGTAGTTCGGCTGACTCTGGGATCGTTAAGTATGCTTAAATTTGAGAGTTGTAGAATATCTTGGTAGCGTTCGAGCATAAAGTTGCTGACTTCATTAGCAATCGCGTTTGCCCGAACTTCTTGGTATTTAATTACATAGTTAGTTATGCTTCTGTTCGCAAAGTAAAAAGTTATTGCTCCAGTTAAAAGGATGGGTAACGTACTCAGGACGAGCGCAAAAAAGATTGCTTTAATTCTCAAAGGTAAACGCTTGATTCTTTGTCTCATTATCGATCGCCCTCCTAAACAACTGCTTTTAAATCTAAGGCAGCTTCATTCAATTTTTGAGTGCCGATTTTAGTTTGAGTGATGCCGCAAGACGTTTGTGCTGCTGCTTGATTGAGAGAGTTCATCGCTTCTACCACTTGTTCGATCGCGATTGCCTGTTGTTTGGCATTTAGCGAAATTTGTTGGGAACTCAATACTACATTATTAATTGCACTGGCAACTCCCGCAAAAGCCTCTGCGGTTTCTTTGGCAATAGTAACGCCGGATTCCACAGTTTTAGTTCCCTCATCTGTTACCATTACTGTTGAATTAATCGCCCTCTGAATATCAGCAACTAATAGGTTAATTTGACTGGCTGATTTTTTACTGCGATCGGCTAATTTCCGAATTTCTGCCGCTACAACGCCAAATCCTTTCCCGTGTTCCCCCGCCCGCACTGCTTCCACCGCAGCATTCAGTGCTAGCATATTAGTTTGATTTGCCAAATCGCTGACAGCAATTGAGATGCTGCCAATGCGATCTGTTTGTTCGCTTAACTGCATAATTTGCCCCTGCATTTCCTGTACTTTTACTTTTAGCGTTGCCATTGCTTCTAAGGTTTGTGCGACAGCTTTCGTGCCACCGCCAGCTAAGGTTAAAGCTTGCATGGCTCTATCGACTGCAGTTTCTATTTGCTGTGCTGTTGCTCTTGAAGATGCTCCCAATTCGTCCATTGTTGTAGTAGTTTCATTAACTGAAGCTGCTTGCTGGCTTGCCATGCGTTCCTGTTCTTCTACTGTAGCTGCAATTTGAGTTGAAGAGCTTGCGATCGAGCTAATTGCTCGTTCGATCGTGCGTGCAA
>JBOFTL010000131.1:0-2543 GCA_051652045.1 Microcoleus sp.
GGTATAATTTTGTATATCTAAAATTAACTTGAGAGTTAGAAATTTTCTGGACCGATCGGACGTTGGGAGATTTCGCTGCGGACGCTCATCAGAATTTTACCCAAATGGTTTTCTCCGGTTTTGTCGCAGCCGCAACCCCAATAGTAATCTGTCGGGGAATCCTCCACAATCTCGCGAACCCCCGTGCCGAGGAGAATAGTTTGAATGTCAGCATGGGTGAGAAACTTAATTTTAACAGCTTCACGCATAATTGAAATTTTTACCTGCTCCCAATCCGATCGAACGCGGTGATTTGGATCGCGGCCTAAGGAAGCTGCTTCGCGGGGAGTCGGTACGCACTGAATGGCTGCAACTAAGCTTTCGTCAGCACTTCCCACAAATTTTTGAGCTTGATAGTAATGTTCTACAGTCAACCAGTCTTGACCGTCGATCCTAATTTCGTGGGGTGAAAAATTAGAAAAACAGCCATAAGGCCCCTCTGCTTTATAAAAATAAATAGTCATGCGATTTTAGATTTTAGATTTTAGATTTGGTAATAGGTAATTGGTAATAGGTAATTTGTAATTGTCAATTGTCAATTCTTCCTTCTACTTAACTGGTTCGACGCCATAAATTAAATGTTAAAAGAGGGAACATCGAATCCCCTCTTTTAACTGCCTCTCATTCCCCATTAAGGTGAGGACTATAATGGGAGTCAACAGGCCCAAATTAGATAAAAACTGCGCTGTCAACTCTGAACTGTCAACTAAAAGGGCGGGTACGGGGGCAACACCCATACCTGTCAACTAAAAGGGCGGGCACTCTTGGCACCGCCCCTACCTGTTAACTAAGAGGGCGGGAACGGGGACACCGCCCCTACCTGTTAACTGTCAACTGTTTAAAGTATCCAACTACCAATTCGTAATGACCGACTTCGATCGCTAAACACTCGAGAGGTCTTTCTCCTTAGCTGCCAAAACTTCCTCTACTTTGGCAATATACTTGTCTGTCAGCTTTTGCATTTTATCTTGCAAGTCCCGCGATTCATCTTTCGAGATATCGCTGCTTTTTTCCTGCTTGCGAATCGAGTCCACTGCATCGCGACGGATGTTGCGAATTGCAACTTTGCCTTCCTCAGCAAACTTGGCAGCCATCTTAATAAATTCTTGGCGTCTCTCGCTGGTTAGCGGGGGAATATTCAAACGGATAATCGCACCGTCATTGCTGGGGACCAGTCCGACATCTGACAGCGAAATTGCTTTTTCGATTAAATTGAGAGTTTTGCGATCGAACGGTTGAATGCTAATCGTACTCGCATCCGGCGTACTGATAGTAGCCAGGGCTTTGATTGGAGTTTGAGCTCCGTAATAATCTACCATGACGCGATCGAGCAGAGATGCGTTGGCCCTTCCCGTCCTGATAGTATTAAAAGACCGCTGAGTCGCCTCAACTGCCTTTTGCATATGATCTTCTGCATCAGCTAACTTCACAAAAACCTCCCACAAGGGTTCCAATAGATTCTCCCATTACCGCGCGGTAAATATTGCCCGATACTGAGAGGTCAAATACCATAATCGGGATATTATTTTCTTTGCAAAGGGCGATCGCGGTACTGTCCATCACTCGCAAGTCTTGATTTAAAACATGGTTGTAAGTGAGTGTTTTGTACCTGCGCGCGTTGGGGTTGACATGGGGGTCGGAATCGTACACCCCATCTACCTTAGTAGCTTTAAAAATCACCTGTGCATCGATTTCAGCCGCCCGCAAAGCGGCTGTAGTATCTGTTGTAAAAAAAGGATTGCCAGAACCCGCACCAAAAATAACTACCCGTTTCTTTTCCAGGTGGCGAATTGCCCGCCGCCGGATGTAAGGTTCAGCTATTTCTTGCATGGCAATTGCCGATTGCACTCTGGTGGGTACTCCTGCTTGTTCTAGGGCATCCTGCAAAGTTATCGCATTCATCACCGTAGCAATCATTCCCACATAGTCGGCTGTTGCCCGATCCATTCCTGCAGAAGCAGCTTTGACGCCGCGAAAAATGTTGCCGCCGCCGACAACAATTGCAATCTGGATGCCTTTTGATACGGCATCGGCGACTTCCTGGGCGATCGACCCAACAACTACCGGATCGATGCCGTAACCCAAACTTCCCATCAGCGCTTCACCGCTGAGCTTCAGCAAAACCCGCTGATAAACCATCCCCATGCCGCCACTACTTTTTTAACTTGGATGTCAGGAGAAGCCCCATGCTGTATTTTTGACCGGGAATCAACCAAAATCAGCGTAGGACGAATCCCGACCAATATATTAACCTGCAAAGCACAACATCATCATCCTGCTTGAATTGCAAGAAAATTTGCTTGTTTTCGGGCCGGCAGGTTCGCCCGCCCCTGAAAGATGTCAAGCATCAGGAACGAAATCAAGCGCAGCAGAATTCATGCAGTAACGCTGGCCAGTAGGTTTGGGCCCGTCGTTAAATACATGACCGAGGTGGGCGTCGCAGACAGCGCACAGTACCTCTGTACGGCGCATGAAGAAGCTGTTGTCTGATTCGCACCTTACAT
>JBOFTL010000132.1:0-9860 GCA_051652045.1 Microcoleus sp.
ATTAGTAGGGTGCGCACTGCGCACCTTACAGAGATCGGTAGTGTTCTTAGCAATTTTTTGCATAGTTCCTTTACCAATTACTAATTACTAAATTTCAACGCACCGCCAAACCAACTTCCAAACCCTGTATTGATTCCATCAATTGTTGCCAATCTGGAGAGTTAATCAGCTCTCTGGTATCGAAAGTCACTCCTTTTTCCACAGCAAACGTATTAAAATTTTTCACCCAATCAAAGATAGTTTCTGTTGTCAAATACGGCGTGCGATCCCAAGCCGATCGCAAATTATTAACCATCTCGGACATATCTCCTCGATCGAAAGCTACCCAAGCTTTCCACACTAAATGATAGTATTTTAGCAGGTCATCTGCAAGCTCAATCTGCTGTTTTATTTTCGGACCGATCGAGTAGCATTTGCTGCTACCATCACTAGCAAGGGCTTGTTCGATTACTGCTACATATTCCTGAAGCATTCGTTCTTCCGTAAATAGTTCTTGAGCTCGCGCTTTACTAGCTTGTCCTGCTCTGTGGCGCAATTCGGGATTTTGCACCCATATTTGCAAGGTTTCTACTAAAGCTGTTACTGTTCCTGCGGGGTCGATTGTCGGATCGGGAAGCAGTTTTCCCGTATCTCCCAATTCTTCAGGAATCCCGCTAACTGCTGTGGCAATTACAGGCAATTCTTTAGCCATTGCTTCCATAATTGCTAGCGGCATTCCCTCAGCTTCCGAAGATAAAATAAAGATGTCGCTAGCATCAAGCCAATCAGCAATATCCCAACGCTGTCCTAAAAATTTAACCTGTTCTTCTACTCCTAATTGACTCACCGTTGCCCTTAATTCAGGTTCCATATTCTCGTGAGTAGTAGCACCCGGCCCGGCCCAAACAAAGTAAATTTGCGACCAAATTGGCAGTTGTTTGAGTTGAGCGATCGCGCGCAATTGATACTGGTATCCTTTAATAGGAGTCAGTCTCGCCGCCGTGAAACAAACCACAGCATTTTCGGGGATTCCTTGTTCTTGGCGCAGGCGCTGGCGAGTTACTAAATTGCGCGGTGCAAAATAAGTATTCGGGCGGCCGTAATAGATAACTTTGCCCTCCGGTAGAGGCGCTTTAAACAGACTGCGGAATAAGTTTAAATTCTCGTGGGAAACTGCTATTGCTGCTTTGGCTGCTGTATAATGATAGCCAACTACATCGAAATAAGGAATTCGATCGCCCCGATTGAAGTTTTTATAATTGCGATTCATATAACCGAGACTGACTGCATAGGGTATATTTTGTTCGATCGCAACTTGTTTTGCTGCAAAGTTAGCCATCGGCCAGCCGTCGCTAAAGATAATTAAATCCGGTTGAGCTTTGGCGTAAATCTTTTTAGCATCATCTACATTGTAAGCAATTCGCAAAAACTCTTTCATCGTGTCGAACTCCAGCCAAATATGTTCGATTCCTAGCTGTTTTTGTTCGGTAATTAAAGGGTTGGCAGCTTGACTTTGAACGCTGGTAACTCGGTAGCCTTCGGCAACTAATTTACACATCAGCGAGTGGTTGAAGTGCGCTAAACCGCCGACTCCTGGGTCTTCTGCGTACAGGAGTACGTGTTGTTTTTGCTGTCGCTCGATCGAGCTGCTAGGGGCTTGAAATTGATAAGGATTGTTGGCTGCGATCGCTACTATGTCTTGCCACTCCTGTAAATTAGTTAAGGCATAGGCATCAAATTTGTAACCGTACTGTTGGGAAACTCCTTTAAAAGTTTCCAACCAATTAAACACAGTTTCCGTGCCTGTTAAACGAGTGTAAGCTAGAGATTTTTGAAGGTTTTCTACCATTTCTGGTAAGTAGCCGTTGCAGTACATTCGCCATGCCAACCAGACAAAACATTTGTAACGTTCCGCGCGTTTCAAATCGCAAATGTGCTGGGGTAAATCCGATCGCGCGAAAAATTGCTCCATCACAATTTCCATACTTTTGATTAATTTAGAACCGTTAGCCATGAGATTGTTTTCGTGCTGGCGGTAGCAGGTTAATATCTCTTTTAACCAAACACAATTGCAGCCTTTCACAGCTAAACGCAGGACAAAATCTAAATCTTCAGTTGGTGGAAAGCGGCCGTCGAACCCCCCTATTCTTTCCCACCATTCTCGCCGCAGCAGCATGGCGCTGGGACGCACTGATTTGTAGAATACAAAGGCTGCTAAATCTAATTTTGGTTCTTCTTTCCAAGGCGTTACTTCATAGATCCATTCGCCATTTTTACCCACAATCACCCAACCTGTTTGCACTAAATCTAATGTCGGATCGGCATCAAAACAAGCTATTTGCTTTTCGAGTTTTTCTGGCAAGAATAAATCGTCGGCATCTAGAAAAGCTAAAAATTCACCTTTAGCTGCTTCGCAGGCACGATTGCGCGCTGCGGCTGCGCCTTGATTATCCTGATAGATATATTGAATTAAATCGAGGTAAGGTGCTAAAACTTCCCCAGTATTGTCTGTGGAACCGTCGTCTACAACGATAATTTCCCAGTTTTTATAAGTTTGATTGAAAACGCTTTCTATAGCTTTGACAATATATGCAGCGCTGTTGTATGTGGGAATTATTACGCTGACTCGCGGTGTTTTTTGGGGAAGGATGCTCATCATTAACTGCTGCCATTCTGGTAAGTTTCTTAAGGATTGAAGATCGGGGTAAACGCCGTAAGATTTAGCAATGGCTATTAAGCGTTCGATCCAATTGATTACTGTTGCTTCTGGGGAGTAAGTAGTATAAAGGAAAGATTTTTGGTAATACTCCACTGCTGCTACCGGATAGCCGCTGTAGTACAGTTGCCACGCCATCCATGTCAGAATCTCATAAAAAGCAGGCTTTTCCAATTCGCGGATGTCTGCTGGCAAGTCCGATCGATCGAATAATTTTTGCTTTAATTGAATAGCTAGGTTAGCCTGTTTCTGCACTCTTTGAATCGACACATTTTGTCCGTGTTGGCGGTAACATACTGTTACTTGAGGCAACCATACAGCTTCGCAGCCAGATAGCGCCAAACGCAAGATTAAATCGGCATCATCTACTGAATCATACTCGGAATTGAAGCCGCCGACTCGTTCCAACCACTGTCGCGAAAACATCATCGCGCCGGGAAGTAGCGGCAGATAAACGATCCAAGTTTTTAAGTCGAGGTGAGGTAAATATTCCCAGGGCGTGACATCGAAAATACTTTCACCTCCTTGATTAACGATGCGCCAGCCGCTGTTAACAATTCCCAGGGATGGCTGACTGTCAAATAAGGCAACTTGTGCGGCTAACTTATCTGACAAGAAAAAGTCATCTTGATCGAGAAAAGCGATTAATTCGCCACGGGCTTCTTGGATGCCCCGATTTCGGGCAGCGGCGACTCCTTGATTTTCTTGATAAACGTAGCGAATGCTATCTAAATAAGGCTGCAATACTTGATGCGTATTGTCGGTAGATCCGTCATCTACGACAATAATTTCCTTGTTAGAATAGGTTTGTGCGATCGCGCTTGCTATTGCTTGCTCGATGTAGCAATCTCCATTATATGCTGGAATAATTATACTTACTCGCGGTGTTGAATTTGCCATGAATGTGAGTTTATTTGCCACTACTATTTGCCACTATTATAGCCATTCTCAGGTAAGGAATGAGAATTAAATAACTTGCATTTTTTGTAGGTTGGGACCAGGAACGAACCCTCCGCAACGCTTGGTCCAACACCACGCTCGAACGTTGGGTTTCATGCTTCAACCCAACCTACTCCAGTTATTTAATCCACGATCCTAAGTGAGGTGTGAGTTCGAGGAAGCATCTTAGTTTTACATTTACAGTGCGAGCGTCCCCGCTCGCGTACTTGAGTATCCCCGCTCGCGTACTTGAGCGTCGTGAGCTCGCGTACTTGAGCGTCGTGAGCTCGCGTACTTGTACAAGCACGCGAGCGGGACGCTCGCACTATAATAAAAAATGCTTCTTGCAACACTGAGATGCTCCCGAGCTCGATTTATTACCGATTACCAATTACCGATTACCAATTACCGATTACCGATTACCAATTACCGATTACCAACGATTAAACTAAAGTTTCTAAACCCTGTACGATACCGATCAGTTGTTGCCACTCTGCTGATTGAATTAGAGGATATGTATCTAATTCTTCGCCTTTGTCTGCGGATAAATCTGCAAAATTTTCCAGCCAGTGCAAGACCGTTTCTGTACTTAAAAAAGGCGTAAACTTTAAAGATTCTTCGAGCAATTTTCGCACCAGGCTCAAATCTTTTTGACGGTAAGCCTGCCACGCCTGCCACACCAAACAACTGTAACGCAATCGAATTTCTACTTTTTTGTTTCCTTGCAGCAGCTTTTCTCTAGTGATAAATTCCTCGCTATTTGCATCAGTAATTAAAGCTTTTTCGATCGCCTCTATTGACTCTGCTAACATCCGTTCCTGTTTGAATAATTTTTCTGCCCGCTGCTTGCAAGCTTGACCGATTTGATGCCGCAATTCTGGATTCATCGCCCAAGCTTCTACAGTTTTCACTAATTCTCTCACAGTTCCTTCCGGGTCGATATGCGGATCGGGCAATAATTTTCCCGTATCTCCCAGCCCTTCTGGAATACCGCCGACAGCAGTTGCTACTACCGGCAATCCTTTAGCCATTGCTTCCATAATGGAAAAAGAAGGCGCTGAATCTGCTAAAGAAGTCAAAATAAATATGTCGCTAGCATCCAGCCAATCTATAATATCCCAGCGCTGTCCGATCGACTTGATGCGATCGCTCAGCCCTAAATCTTTAATAGTTTGCTGCAATTCTATTTCGATATTATCAGAACTGCCTTCACCAGTTCCCGCCCAGACAAAATACAGTTTAGACCATGCCGGAGACTGCTGCAATTTCCCAATTGCTGCGAGTTGGTAGCGATGCCCTTTAATCAATGCCAATCTAGCCGATGTAAAACAGACAATTGCATCTTCTGGAATGCCTATTTCCGCCAGCAAGCGTTGGCGAACCCCAGGATTGGGAGGTGCAAAATATTCAGGAGAACGTCCCAAGTAAATCACTTTTCCTCGCTCTTTTGGCAATTTGAAATGCCTGCACAATAAATTCAAATGTTCGTTGGCACCGACAATTACTGCCCTAGCCTGCAAACACTGATACAGCACTCCTTCTTTGTAAGGTACTACATTTCCTGATGCAAAAATTGCGTGTTCTGGGATGACTAACCCGATGACCATCGTGTAGGGTATGCCCATCTGAATTGCTACCTGTTTCGCGGTAAAATTAGAATAGGGCCAACCATCGCTAAAAATAATCAGATCTGGCTTGTGTTTGGCAAAAATCTCTTCAGCATCCTGAGAATTTTTTAAGATCCGCCATAAATCTGTATGGCTGCTAAAATCCAGCCACAAATGCTCGATTCCTAGTTCTCGTTCTCGATCGACTAAGGGGCTAGAATGTCTGGTTTGCACGCAAGTAACTCGATAGCCTAACACGGCTAACTGACATAGAATCGTATGATTGTATTGTGCCAATCCGCCCACGCCTGCATCGTCTGTATTGTAAAGTAAAATGTGCGATCGAACTTGACGATCTGCTGCAATATAATTCTGTTGAGATTGGGGTGGATTAGTCATTACCACCGACACTATATCCTGCCATTCTCGTGACTGACTCAGCGCATAGGCATCAAAACTTTCACCGTATTCTTCAGAAGCTAATTTAAAACCTTCCAGCCAATTCAAGACAGTTTTTGTGGGCGAAAAAGGTGTATGTTCCAGTGATTTTGTCAAACACTCTGCCATTTCTGCTAAATGACCGTCGCGGTACATCCGCCATGCTAACCACTTGAAGCAGAGATAGCGTTCCTGATGTTTTAACTGGCGGATTGAGAGAGGTAAATCCGGTCGATCGAAGAATTCTTGCATCAAAATTTCTGTATGCTTCATTAGCGGCAAACCGCTTGACATAATATTAGAATCGTGCTGTCGGTAACAGGTTAGAATTTCTTTTAACCAAACTGCTTTGCACCCATTTAAAGTTAAACGCAGGGCAAAGTCCAAATCTTCAGCTAACGAAAACTTATTATTGAAACCGCCTAAGTATTCCCACCACTTGCGCCGCAGCATCATCGCACTCGGACGCACGCATTTAAACATAATAAAGCTTTCTAAATCTAATTGCGGCGCTAGCTGCCAAGGTTGGGCGACAGAAATTTCTTGCCCTGTTTCACCGACAATCAGCCAGCCTGTTTGCACCATATCTAATGCGGGGTCAGCCTTAAAGCAAGCTATTTGTTTTTCTAACTTTTCTGGCAAAAAATAGTCATCAGCATCTAAAAAAGCTAAAAACTCGCCTTTAGCTAGCTGGCAGGCCTGGTTTCGCGCAAATGCTACGCCTTGGTTTTCCTGATAAATGTAGCGAATTCTGTTAAGATACGGCTGCAAAACTTGATGCGTGTCGTCTGTCGAACCGTCATCTACAACTATAATTTCTAAGTTGGTAAAAGTTTGGGAGAGAACGCTTTCCACTGCTTGGACGATGTAGCGAGCGGCGTTATAGGCTGGTATAATTACACTGACTTGTGGTGTTGGCATTAGAAGGAAGAAGGAAGAAGGAAGAAGGCAACAGGCAACAGGTAACAGGCAACAGGCAACAGGCAACAGGCAACAGGTAGAAGACAGAAAGCAGAAGGTAGAATCGCTAGGTAGAAGGCAGAAGGATTTCTAGGTAAAAATTACCCATTACCAATTCCCAATTCCCAATTCCCAATTCCCAATTCCCAATTCCCAATTCCCAATTCCCAATTCCCAATTCCCCATTCCCCATTCTCAACTGTTTAAATTTTGAACTCGATCGAGTTGTAACATATAATTTTACAGGTAATTGTTACTTAACAGGATAATCGCAAGTGAATTTGCAGCAACAAGCAGAACTTTATTTAGCAACAGGGAACATCGATCGCGCGATCGCGCTGTGCGAGGAAGTTTTGGCAGTTAATCCCGATTCTGCTGAGGCTTGCAAAACTTTAGGGAAAGCGTTGCAAGCTGCTGGTAAGCTGGAAGACGCAAGATATTGGTATAAAGTTGCGATCGAGCGCAAACCGGATTTTGCTGAAGTTTTTGCCAATCTCGGGGCTCTCTCCGCTACCTTGGAACAGTGGGATGAGGCGATCGACTTTTACCAACAAGCAATCTCCTTACAACCGGATGTTGCAGGATTTTACCGCAATTTGAGCAGAGTTTTCGATCGATCGGGGAAAGCGGAGGAGGCGACAGATTTTCGGTATCAAGCCTTGATGTTGGAACCTAGCGAAATAGCAGAAGATTATCTGGAGTTAGGCAATACTTTTTTGGCGCAAAACAAGCTGACAAAGGCGCAGAGTTGTTACCACAAAACTATTTATTTAAATTCAAGTTTTTGCGAGGCTTACTATAAGTTAGCTGATGTGGCAAGCGAGTTGCAAAAGTGGGATGAAGCTATTGTTAATTACCAAAAAGCAATTAAACTTCAGCCCGATATGTCGGAACTTTATTACAAATTGGGCAATGTGTTTCAATCCAGCGGACGATTGACAAAAGCTGTTACTGCTTACCGAGCCAGTCTCGATTTAAATCCCAATTCTTTTTGGTGTTATTACAATTTAGGCAGCGTTTTGATGAAATTAGAATTCTGGGAAGCAGCATTAGTTGCTTACCGCACGACCGCAGAAATTAACCCGGATTTTTCTTGGTCTTTCTACAGCATTGGCGAGGCTTGCCGCAAATTAGGCAAATTGTCAGAAGCTGAGGTAGCTTACCAGCGTGCTGTAGAATTAGATCCAAATTATGCTGGTTTTTTTCATAACCTTGGGGATGTGCTTTTTCAATTAGAAAAATGGTCGGATGCGGAGGTAGCTTATCAGCGGGCGATCGACCTCGATCCGGAATTTTTCTGGTCTGATTATAACTTAGCTTTGACGTTAGTTAAACTGCAAAAATGGCCTGCAGCAGAAGTAGCTTACCGGCGGGCGATCGAACTTAATCCAGACTTTCCTTGGAGTTACCACAATTTAGGGGAAGTGCTGTTAAAAACGCAGCAGTGGCAAGCAGCCGCAGTGGCTTACAGGCGGGCGATCGAACTCAACCCCAATATTGCTTGGTCTTATTACAATTTAGGCGATGCTTTAACTGCAATTGGCGATTGGAATGGCGCTGTTTCTGCTTACCTCGACGCGCTGCTAATCGATTCATCTCTGCCCAAAATTTACACCAAGTTAGGCAAAGTTTTACCCAAAAGAATTCCCGCAATTCCAGATGCAGCAATTAGTTACTATCACGAAATGCAGCCCTTGCACTCTCCGGCATTTTACTGTCAGCTAGCACAAAAGTTTGCAGAAGAAAATCAACAAGAAGCTGCGGCTGTACTGTATTTAATGGCGTTAGAAATCAAACCAAACGATCCAGATATATCTCGAGATTTGGAAAATATTTTAGCTCAAAATAATGCAACTGAAGCAGAGAGTGTTGTATCGGAAATCACCATAAATGACATTCGCGATCGCTATATTGCCCGAGTAGTCAAAGGCAAAACTTTTGCCGAAGTGGGAGGCTTGTGGGGAACTGTTAACGAAAAAATATCTGTAGCTAGTAAATACGGTGCTACATCTCTGACTGCGATCGATGCAGCACCGATATCCCTTCACTTGTGGCAAGATTTTCGCGATCGGATGACAAGTTTAAATATCACTAATTATAATTGTATCAGTCGAGATGTCACCCAGATTCAATTCGCAGAAATTGGCGAACCTTACGATGTAGTTCACTGCGCCGGTGTTTTGTACCATCACCCCAATCCCTTACAAATTATGACTGCTTTGCGCCAAATAACTCGCGAGTATTTAATTTTAACTTCAGCCATCGCGCAAGAAGTTATAGAAAACGAGTGGGGACGCTATCAAATTCCAGCTTCTGGAGTAATTTTTATTCCGGCAATTACCGCAGCAGAACGAACTATTTTAAAAGCTTACTGGGAGGCGCAAACTCAAGGTAAGCCAATTTTTGGGATAATTCAGCCAGCAGTTTTCGATCTCAACGATTTTGGACCTTGGTGGTGGCTTCCTACTGCTTCTGCTTTAGAAGCGATGTGTCAAGTAGCGGGGTTTAAAGTTTTAGATAAAGGTTTGACTTGGAACAATAATGCGATGTCTCTCCTGCTGGGTGTTTAAACAGTTGACAGTTGACAGTTGACAGGTGACAGGTGACAGGTGACATTAGTAGGGTGCGTTGCTACAGATCGTGCTCAACAACGATCGACTATCTATTAGCGACGCACGCCTAAGTTGAGAGTTAATAGTTGACTCTGAAAGCTATCGTCAGTTATTTTCCCGATTACCAATAGCTAGATAAAGCTCTTTTGATAACAAGACAAACATTTTTTTAAAACAGGAAAATAAGCAGATGGATAACGCACGAAAAGAAACTCCATTAGGAAATATTCTCGTAGTTGACGATACGCCAGAAAATTTGCGCCTGTTATCTACGATCCTGACGCAGCGTGGATACGCGCCGCGCTGCGTGATTAACGGACAAATGGCTTTGAGGGCTTGCAATTCCCATCCACCGGATTTGATTTTGCTCGATATTATGATGCCCCAAATGAACGGCTACGAAGTGTGCCAGCACCTGAAATCAGATCCGAAAACTCGCGAAATTCCGGTGATTTTTATCAGCGCTAAAGATGAAGTATTTGATAAAGTCCACGCCTTTACCGTAGGGGCTGTGGATTATATCAGCAAGCCATTTCAATTTGAAGAAGTGCTAGCCCGCATTGAAAGTCACCTCACTCTTAGGAAGCTGCAAAAGCAACTCAAGGAACA
>JBOFTL010000133.1:0-3771 GCA_051652045.1 Microcoleus sp.
CGCGCCCATTGGCAAACAACCGATTCGGTTGCTAATTTGTGGCATTCCCAAAGGAGTAGAAAGCATCATCAATTTACTTCACGTCTTGGGTTTTGCCAAAGTTGATGAGTGGAGTCCGCCTTTACCATCGCCGATCGCAGGTGAGATAATGAGGATTTTAACCCGTTATTGGAAACAGTAATTTTTGAGGGCGATCGCTCTTTTTTGTGAAGGTCGATCGCTCTTTGTTAAACTCCGATCGCCTACTGATGCTAAGATATATAAATAGGAATAATCTGCTAATAATCGCTGGAAATAATGGCTGGAATAATTGACTGTAATAATTGACTGGAATAATTGACAGAGCGAGCGATCGAAAGCAGACATTAAAAATGTTTAAAACGGCACAGTAAATTACGATCGCAACCAAATTATCTGCAAGATCGATGGAATTATCTATAGACTTGACTGACGAGCAATTTTTTCAGCTTTGTCAGAACAACCGCGATTATCAATTTGAACGTACAGCATCAGGGGAATTAATTATTTTGCCGCCAACAGGTAGCGAAACTAGCATCCGTAATGCCGATTTAACCACTCAACTCCGAATCTGGAACCGTCAAACTCAACAGGGAGTTGTTTTTGACTCTTCAGGAGGATTCACGCTGCCGAATGGGGCCGATCGATCTCCTGATGCTTCTTGGGTGAAAAAAGAGCGGTGGGATGCTTTAACAGCAGAACAAAAAGAAGGTTTCGCTCCTTTATGTCCCGATTTTGTTGTTGAGTTGCGCTCGCGCACCGATTCCTTGAAAAAACTGCAAGAGAAAATGCAGGAATATATAGCTAACGGTGCTAAATTGGGCTGGTTAATTGACAGAAAAAATCGACGTGTAGAAATTTATCTACCCGATCGAGAAGTGGAAATTCTCCAAAATCCTGCTACTCTGTCCGGGGGAGATGTGCTGCCGGATTTTGTGTTGGATTTAGCAGAAATTATGTGATTGACATCTCCTCTGATTGAAACACAGGGGATTATAAATTATCGAGTATTTAATGCGAATTTAGTGTTAGTAGTGTTAAAGCCCGTTTGGAGAATTTGCAATGACACCAAAAGAACTTGATGATAAAGAATTGCTAACAGACTTTGAGAAGGACTTCAGTCCTTACTACAAACTGTTACAACTATCAACTCTCAACTATTAACCCCCTTGAAAAACCCATCTTTGGTCGCCGATGGCAATTTCACAGCCGGAAGTCAGCCAAAAAGGTTCGTTGGCGGGAAGTCTCTGCCCGCTGACAAAAGTGCCGTTGGAACTGCCACAATCGACAAGTTGATACCGCTGTTTTCCTACAGGATCTCGCTCGCAGCGGATCTGAGCGTGATAGCGAGAACTTTGCGGATCTTGCAATACTAAAGTGTTGCTTATTTCGCGTCCGATCGTAAAAGGATTCGCTGTCAGAGCGATCGCCTCCCCTGAAAGTTTGTAGACTAAAAATCCAGTAGTTTTGCGATCGTCGCTGGCAAGTACCGTCGGTGCAAGTTGCGGGCGAGGCTGGGCGGCGGGTAAACTATTGCGATCGAGTTGTTCTGCCAATTCTTTTAAATCTCGATCGACTCCTGCCCCATCAGTAACTGATAGATTGGCCGGAGATTGACCTGAAATTAAGTTTAACTGCTGTATGGGAGCGGGAGGGACGATCGGCGCAATAATCGGGCGGCCTGCTTCGGCAATTCTCATTTGCAAAGCGGCGGAGTTTTCTGCTTCTTGTCTGGCACTCATTCCCTCAACTTGACGGATCACGCCGTTAGTTTCAGGAAAGCTGACATCGCCAATACGCACGTCTTCTAAAGTAAATCCTAATGTATAGAAATCTTGGACTCGATCGAGCAAATTTTGGCGCAGCAAAACTCTGCCCTGACTTATCAATTGTTGCAAGGAAAATTGCCCGATCGCTACTCCCATGCAATCTTTTACCGCACTTGCTAAAGAAGCCACGGGATCTGACAATTCCAAAGCTACCCGTTTCGGATCTATAACTTGATAAATAACAGTCAAAGTCGCATCAATTAAAAACCGATCCTTAGACAAAAAATCCCCGTGGGACTGTACGTCCAAATTGCGGAGTTTGGTGTCTACAATTACGATTTGACACTGTTCCAGCAGGGGCAGGGCAAAACTGAAATGCCGCCCGGATTTTAGGGTACGCACGGCCCGGCCGTTTTTAACCAACAGCCCCGTGTAACCGGCCCCGATAAAGTCCATGCTAAACCCGGCCCAGCGTTCTGGAGTTACTGTTTGAATTAGGGGAGAAGCGTTGTTCATGGGATTGAGCGGCAGCCTGTTGAGGGAAGAGTGATACTTTTAGGTTAACAAATTGCTGGGGGCCGATCGGTCGAGAATTGTGTCATGGCGTCTCGGTTCAGCAACTAATATTTTATACTTTCGATCTCTTGGCGATTCCGCACGTACAGCATATCTATAGTGAATACATAAACACAAGTTTATTTACCGCCCTGATGAAATGGCAAAAATTCGCCCTCCACTGTCATTAAAGGGGGGCTGGTATCCCATTATTTTCGGTCAAAAGCTAGCTTAGAGAAGAGCTGCAGGAAGCAAAAGTTTCACGTTTGGTTCCGCATGGCAAGGTGAGAAAACCGTCGATTCTGGAGGTGACACCATCTCCAAAATCGCCAATCTCAAATCTCAAATCCCCTAATATTGACCGTCGCGACGGCCGAGCTCGTAGACGCCGCCACCAATACAGGCGATCGTCCCCATAGATATTGCCCACCCAGTGCCCAGAGACAATTCGACGCCCCAATTGCAAAACCCGCCGACGATTAAAAACGGCACGATGCTTAGCAGCGAAGCATAAAAAGCATTTTGAGCTTCTCGGGTTTGCTGGGTTTTGTCAAACTCCTCTTGGGAAGTATAGAGCGATCGCTCCGCAAAATTCATCCAGCGTGACAGTTGCAGCATCACCCATTCGCTGATGGGCGAAAAGCCCCAATACAAGGCTAAAGACCATAAAGACGCACCGGCGATCGCGGTTGCATCAATGGCAAAACTAAAGGGAAAAATTTCTGTAAGCATTGCTGGATGTGAGTTATGAATTTTTTGAGATTTCAGAGGCTATCTAAAATCTTCGGACTACCTAATAGTGTCAAACAAAGGCTCGATCGAATTCAAGCACACCGCCTCATTAGGCATCTCAAAATTTTTCTCTAGCCAACATTTGCCGGAAGCCTTGACACTGGTTCTGCATGGAGTAAGTTGACATCCACCCCGCCGTAGAACGGCGAGGATTCCCAAGCATCACTACTTGGGTTTCTGCTTCCTTCCTTTGGGGTTTTTCGCACCTGCCTTCACAGACTTACTCTGTTCGGGTCTTACGGTCGCTCCACAGACAAGCCAGCGCGGTCTTGGGGGTTTCCCCCATTAGCGACTGGCGCTGCAACGGCAAGCCCTGCCGCCAAAATATTTTTTGCTGCATTGAGATCTCGGTCGTGGTGCGCCCCGCAATTAGGGCAATCCCACTCCCGGATCTTCAACGGCAGTTTTTCCACAATATATCCGCATTCAAAACATCGTTTTGAACTGGGAAACCATCGGTCAATCTTAATTAAAGTACGACCGTACCAATCGCACTTGTATTCAAGTTGTCTGACCAATTCACCCCAACTTGCATCGCTAATAGCGAGAGCGAGTTTGGGGTTTTTCACCATGTTCTTCACAGCTAAATCTTCCACGGTGATGGTTTGGTTTTCACGCACCAACCGTGTTGTTAACT
>JBOFTL010000134.1:0-4697 GCA_051652045.1 Microcoleus sp.
CATTAGCGATGCAAGTTGGGGTGAATTGGTCAGGCAACTTGAATACAAGTGCGATTGGTACGGTCGCACTTTAATCAAAATAGACCGATGGTTTCCCAGTTCAAAACGGTGTTTTGAGTGCGGATACATTTTGGAAAAAATGCCGTTGAATGTCCGAGAGTGGGAGTGTCCTAATTGTGGGGTTCATCACGACAGAGATCTCAACGCAGCAAAAAATATTCTGGCCGCTCTTCTTGCGGTGAAAGTCTGTGGAGCGACTGTAAGACCCGAACAGAGTAAGTCTGTTAAGGCTGGTGCGAAAACCCTGAAAGGGAAGAAGCAGAAACCTAAATCGTGAGGTTTGGGAATCCCTGCCGTTCTACGGCGGGGAGGATGTCAAAGTGGTGTTTCAGTTAACTTTGACTTTTCTGGCAATACCGAGTCTTGGAAAGTGCCTATCGGAATTCCCCAACTGTATTTGCTCATCTGTTCCCGCAGGGTTGCACTCGGTTGAGTACCGTCTTGATATTGATACGGATCTCCCCAAAGGGGGTAAGCGTGAACGCCATTAACGCCTACTAATTCTCCCCGAACGTTCAGCAGGGGACCGCCACTCATGCCTTTTTCAATATCGTTGGTATAACCAATCTGATAGCCTCCTTCCAAAGCTTTGTCTAACACCTGCCAAACTTTGCCGGTTTTGAAGACAAATCCTCGGTCTTTTTTACCTTCTTCTGCAAAAGGAAAGCCTCCTGCAAATACATCATCCCCTACTTTTGGTGGCAGCTTACCCAATTTCGCTGTAGTGTATTCAATGCTGCTGGTAAAGCGCAACATTGCTAAATCGTTGCCTTTAAAATTCACATCTTTGACTTCTGTTGCCTGATAAATTTTACCATCTGGGGTTTGAATTTGGTAGGGGGCTTTTCCTGCTTTTAAAACGTGTTCGTTTGTTACTACCGCGTACTGCGATCCTTGCTTGTAGATGGCAATTCCCGTTCCCACAACTTTCTGGGCCGATCGAATTCTCAAAGAGATGGCGGCAGTTTGCTGCTGCAACTGCTGCTGCGACATTTCAACAGGCAGTTGTTTTAGGGAATTTTTGGCAGGGGGTATTTTTGATGGCACCGCGATCGAGACACCGCTGACACAAGTTGCCAAGATTAATGAACGCCAATCCATCTTCATTTTACGATAACAAATAAGTGCGATTCAATAGTTATCAATTCCCGGAATTAGGTACAGACTCTATTTTTAGGATACGCAGTGCGCACCTTACTGATATAAATAGTGTATCAAACTATTTGTAGGGTGCGCAGTGCGCACCTTACTGATATAAATAGTGTATCAAACTTGTTTTTGCGTCCATGACTAAACTGATTAGCTAAGTAAGTTGCGCCAGTAACAATACAGTCGATCGACATCCAAGATCTTGCAACTGACGCAGTTTACGAATTAGTTAAGATGCGAGGGTTCGGCTAACTTCACTTTAGTAGCTAAACCTAACAATTGCAGCAGTCGAACAGTCATCCAAGTCACATCAATTTCCCACCATTCCAAACCGTGACGGGCAGAGTATTGAAAAGCGTGGTGGTTGTTGTGCCAGCCTTCGCCGTAAGTTAACAAAGCCACCCACCAACAGTTAGTAGAAGAATCGGTTGTTTCGTAAGTGCGGTAGCCGAATTTGTGAGTGGCACTATTCACAAACCAGGTGCAGTGATACACCGCAACTAAGCGCACAAAAATTACCCAAACTACAAAAGACCAGCCTAAAGTCAGCCACAGTAAAACGCCGAAGGCGATTTGAATTAACAGAAAATAATCTTGCAAAAATTGGTAAAAGCGATCGCCCGAAATATCTTTGGTACAGCGGGGAATTTCCTCATTTGCAGGGCTTTTGTAAAACATCCAGCCCATGTGACTCCACCAAAACCCGCGATCGGCATTGTGGGGATCTAGATCGCGGTTGAGGGCGGTTTCGTCGGAGTGAATGTGATGCAGTCGGTGCAAGCCTACCCAGTGAATTACTCCGCCTTGACAAGCGAGAGCACCGCAGAAAGCCAAGAAATATTCTAGCAATTTCGGTGCTTGAAAACTGCGGTGGGTGAGCAAGCGGTGCCATCCGAGAGTGATGCCCAAACCGCCAGTTATCCAGTGAAATAATGCCGCTATACCGATCGCAGTCCAGTTAAAATTGCTGGGAATTAAGGCGAATAAAGCGCCGAGATGAACTACTGCCAAACTAATAATGTGAGGCCAATTGTATTCGAGTTTTTTTTGAACTGCAACTGTCATGGGAGAAGGAAGAGGGGGAGAGGGAGATTTTAGATTTTAGATTTTAGATTTTAGATTTTGGGATTGTTCGATCTGGAAATTACCAATTACCAATTCCCACTTGTCAACTACCAACTATCAACTATCAACTATCAACTATCAACCGATCGCGAGCGAGGACGCTCGCACTATAACTATCAACTATCATACATAGCAGGTTGGATTGCAGGGAGTTAGTGCTTGTTAAAATCCAACCCACTCGAATAAATAAGTGAATTAGCCATTGGAGTTAAGTCATTAGTGCAGAACCAAAGACCGATCGCCAATGACTAATTTCCCCTATTTCTCTTCTGCCAATTTCACTTTGGTAGCTAAACCGAGCGCTTGCAGCAGTTGAATAGTCATCCAAGTGAAATCGATTTCCCACCATTGCAAACCGTGACGGGCAGAGTATTGAAAAGCGTGGTGGTTGTTGTGCCAGCCTTCACCGTAGGTAAGGACAGCCACCCACCAGCAGTTAGTAGATCGATCGCCCGATTCGTAGGTGCGGTAGCCGAATTTGTGAGTAGCACTGTTCACCAGCCAAGTGCAGTGGAACACCACGATAATCCGCACAAAAACTCCCCACACCACGAACGGCCAGCCGCCTAAGAAATAGAGCAACAAACCGAAAACTATTTGGAGGGGGATAAAATATGCTTGAAGAAACTTGTATACTGGGTCGTCACCAATATCTTTAGTAAAACGGGGGATTTCGGATCGGATCGGCAGTTCCGAAAGCATCCAGCCCATGTGGCTCCACCAGAAGCCTTGATTGGAATCATGGGGATCTGGTTCGCTGTCAGAGTGGATGTGGTGCAGTCTGTGCATTCCTACCCAGTCGATCGGACCGCCTTCACAGGAAAGGGTACCGCAAAAAACTAAGAAATATTCGAGCCATTTGGGGGTTTGGAAACTGCGGTGAGTTACCAGACGGTGAAATCCTAGGGTAATTCCTAAGCCGCCCGTTACCCAGTGCAGAAATAAAGCTAAGCCAACAGCAGTCCAGTTAAAGTTGCTGGGAATCAAGGCAAATAAAGCGCCGAGATGGAGAAAAGCCATGAAGGCTATGACAGTCCAGTCAGGGGAGTGTTTTTTTGAGGTTGCAATCGTCATGAATATCTTGGGTTTACAAACTAGGGGCCGCATCTGCGCCATAATAAACACCGCGCACAAAAAGTGAGCGAGGTTTTGATGAATAACGTTTCACGAATACAGGAAGCAGAACAGGCACTCTTTCCGATTTTTTCTGGTATTGACGCGGCAGTCAAGCAAAATCTGCAGAGAATATTAAAATCTTTTAGAAGCCACTCGGTAGGAGTACACCATTTTGCAGGGGTTACGGGCTACGGCCACGACGATCTGGGGCGGGAGACTTTGGACGGGGTGTTTGCGGATGTGGTGGGGGCCGAGGCGGCCGCTGTGCGGGTACAATTTGTTTCCGGTACTCACGCGATCGCCTGTGCTTTGTTTGGCAATCTCCGTCCGGGCGATGAAATGCTAGCAGTTGTTGGTTCTCCCTACGATACTTTGGAAGAGGTAATTGGCTTGCGGGGGCAAGGTCAAGGTTCTCTTATTGATTTTGGCATTAATTACCGAGAATTAGCTCTAACTCGGGATGGAAGTGTTAATTGGCAAGCATTGAGCTCTGCTATTTCTGACAAGACCAGGCTGGTTTTGATTCAGCGTTCTTGTGGCTATTCTTGGCGGTCTAGTTTGTCTATTTCTGAGATTGGTAAAATTGTTGAAATAGTTAAACGTCAGAATTATAACACGATTTGCTTTGTTGATAATTGCTACGGGGAATTTGTGGAAGAGTGCGAACCTACTGCTGTGGGTGCGGATTTGATGGCGGGTTCTTTGATTAAAAATCCGGGGGGTACGATCGTCCCTGCTGGCGGTTACGTAGCCGGGAGGGCGGATTTGGTGGAGGCGGCAACTTGTCGCTTGACAGCGCCGGGAATTGGCAGCAGCGGTGGCGCGACTTTCGATTTGAATCGGTTGCTGTTTCAGGGTTTGTTTTTAGCGCCTCAAATGGTTGGGGAAGCGATGAAGGGCAATCATTTGACGGCTTATGTTTTTGATAAGTTAGGTTATCGGGTGAATCCCCTACCTTTGGCGAAGCGTAGGGATGTGATTCAGGCGATCGAATTTGGTAATCCTGATAAATTAATTGCTTTTTGTCGGGCAATCCAGCAAAATTCGCCGGTGGGCGCGTATTTAGATCCGGTGCCGGGGCCGATGCCGGGGTATGAGAGTCAATTAGTAATGGCTGGGGGTACTTTTATTGATGGGAGTACGTCGGAGTTTTCGGCTGACGGCCCTTTGCGGGAACCTTATATTGCTTTTTGTCAGGGCGGTACTCATTGGACTCATGTTTCGATCGCACTTGAGGCCGCGATCGA
>JBOFTL010000135.1:0-1518 GCA_051652045.1 Microcoleus sp.
ATCGATGCCTGTAGGGATTTTGGTGATTGTTTACGGCTTGACAACACTGAGTCAAATTGCCTTTTATCTGATTCCCGTTCAATTGCCCTTTTTCTTAGAAGCTTTGTTACAGGCTGTCCCCTCGCAAAGCGGAATGGCGATCGCAATTTGTACGCTATGCAGCGCGATCGCATCTGTCGCCTATGGGAAACTGAAACAGCGGATGGAATTTGTCGCGTTTCTGCCCTTAATTTTTGGATTGATGGGCGTCGGCTATCTGTTAATCGGTCAATCCGCCAACTGGGCGCAGGTATTGGTTGGGTTAGCGATTTCCGGCTTGGGATTGGGAATTTTGATGCCTAACATGACGGTGTGGTTGAGTAGTGCCGTACCGGAAGCAATGAGGGGACGCGCGCTAGGAGGTTTGTCTGCTGCGCTATTTCTCGGACAATTTTTATCTCCAATCGTCACGCAACCGTTGGTAAAAGTAGCAGGTTTGGGTGCAGTTTATGCGATTACCGGAGGGTTTTTAGCGATCGTCGCGATCGGATTTGCCGTATTTAAGGCTCAAATCCGCCGTCTGACTCGCAGCAGTGCATCTAGTCCTGGGTGACACCAAGTATTGGTAGGAACTGAGATCTTGCACGCCGCTCAATAGAGTACCGGAACCCTTGCTCTTGCGTCGATCGAATAACCAAAAACCTACATTTTCTAGGCTTAATGACATTGCTGCAAGATCTCAGTAGGAACGGAATTTCATCACGGGCAATCCCCATGACTCGATCTAACAACTGTCAAATGTTAACTGTTAACCCTCAGCAGTTTTGAGTTTTGAGCGGATTGGGGCAAGTATTAGTTTTGAGTTAAAGACAATTCTTAATTCAAAACTCAAAACTCAAAGCGGGCGGGCACTCTTGACACCGCCCCTACTCCCGAACAACTGTCAATTACCAATTACCAATTACCAATTACCCATTACCTATTACCAATTAAAGCATTTTTGACTTCAGCCAAGAGGCGGGAAGGCACAGTAATTTCTGAGTATTGGTAACGTAGGCGCGCTTCTTAAACACATCGTACTGATTGCGTTCGATCGCGTTTAAAATTCTGCTGTACAGCATGGTAGCAGCCCACACAGTCCAGCGAATATCTGGACTCAAAACCTTAATTCCAGGTTCTGCACTGGCATACAATTTGCGAGCTCGCTGAATTTGAAACTTCATTAATTCCCGCCAGCGGTTGTCAATTACACCGTTAAACAAATCTTTTTCGGTGTAGTTAAACAGTGCTAAGTCCTCTAAGGGAATGTAAATGCGGCCGCGGCGGGCATCTTCTCCAACATCGCGCAAAATATTAGTTAGCTGCTTGGCAATACCGAGGGCGACAGCTTCTTCTTTGGGAATTTTATTGCCCCAATGCCAGTTCCAGTTAGCAGCGGGATTCGACTCATCCACCCCCATCACAGACATCGACATCAGCCCGACAGTACCCGCTACTCGATAACAGTAAAGATTGAGTTCTTCAAAAGTTTCGTAGCGG
>JBOFTL010000136.1:0-1743 GCA_051652045.1 Microcoleus sp.
TATTCTAGATTCACCGCTATTGTACTATTAATGAACTGCGATCGAATAAAGTGAACTGCATGAAAGCAACTGTCGCGCAACTTGCTAAAATTTGGATCTTTGCCAGCTTAAACAGCACTGAATTGGAACGATTGCAAGAACATACAGCAATTCGCACCTACCGACAGGGAGAAGTTGTGATGTATGAGGGCGATCGCATCCCGGAAAAATTATACACTCTGGCGATCGGTTCTTTGCAGGTGGCAAAAATTGGGGCTGCGGGTAAAGAAACTATTCTCCGCACTTTGTCATCGGGAGATATTTTTGCGGCACCAGCTTTGTTAGGTAATGCGATCGCCCCGGCAACGGTGACGGCCCAAACTGATGTTGAAGTTCTTACCACAGATCGGGAAGTTTTGCTAGCAGCAATTGGGGAAAATCCCGAAATTGCTTTGCGAATTTTGACTGTTTTTAATCAGCGCTTGCAGTTACTTCACGAAACCGTACACGGTTTGGTATCCGAAAGGGCGATCGTCCGTTTGGCTCGATTTATTCATTATTTTTGCAGCCAACAAAGCACTCAAGTTGCGGAGAATTGCGTAGCTTTGGAGCGACATTTTTCCTATTATCAAATTGCTCGAAGTATCGGGATTACGTATGAGGAATGCGTGCGGTTGTTTAAGAAGCTTAAGCCTGTTTTATCTTACAGTCGTGGCGGTAAAATTATTGTGTTGGATTGGGAAAAGTTGGATGCGATCGCCTCGGGAGATGAGATAGAGTGAACGAACCTGACGGTCAACGGAGTACCGTTAGACCGCAGGCTTCTTTTTCCTTTTTTGCAAAGGCTTTTTTGATTAAATAGTTGATAAGTAAGTCGGTACGAAAATTCATAGTTATACCATTTCTCCAAAATCGTGCAACAGTAGTCTGCGTCCAAATCGTTTAATTCGCCGGCGAACATTGTAGCAACCTTTTAGAGAACTGGTATTATGTCATTGCGAGCGAAACGAAGTGAAGCGTTAGCCCAGCGATCCGTAGGAAAGCAATCGCAGGGGTTACATGAGTTTTACATTCTGTTACATGGAGGGGTTTATTTGCGCCTACTTACTTAGCATAGGATCGATCGCCCCAAAAATGCTAAAGTTGAGTCGAGGGCGGGCGATCGAAACTAATACCAATTTTCCCAAATCGTGCAGCGGAATTGCGGGAAAGCACTTAAATATTATTAATTTGTTCTCGCACCCAAGATCGAAAGGCTTTCATCGCGACGTTTCTGCCGGCTGTTTTGCTTTGCGCTAAATATTGAGGGATGACATCAGTTATGGGAAAATTGGGAAACTGCAAACTTCGATCGCTCTTGACATATTTTCCATCTTGCAAGATGCTAATTTCTAGATTGCGACCGTTGTAGCGCCACAATTCGGGAACTCCCAAAGCTTCGTAGTTGTTGAATTGAGTGCGGGATGTGATATCTATTTCTATGGCTAAATCTGGAGGCGGATCTGTTGCTAAATCGATGCGGTTTTTGCCTCTGACTGCGGCTTCGTTTTGGATGTAGAAACAGTCGTCAGCTTCTATAGCTTGAGCCATATTTTCATTTTTAAAGGTAGTAGATCCCAGAGAACAAAATTCGATGTCTAATTCTTCAAGGATAACTTTTACTAAGTCACCAATCAGGACTTTGTTAACTTCGTGTTCCATGCACGGAACCATAATTTCTAATGTTCCTTTGCTGTAAGAAAGTCGGGATGCGCGACTTTCTCC
>JBOFTL010000137.1:0-2359 GCA_051652045.1 Microcoleus sp.
ATAAAGCTGCTATCCGGGGAACTAAGCCCACTTGGAGCGCAGTTTACCCCTCTACTAATCTCTTGTTTCCTGAAATTAGTGCTGTCCGACCGATCTACGATAAATCGGGCAATCTGCTCGGTGTGTTAGGCAGCGAAATAACCCTAGAATATATTAGCGATTTTCTCCGCAACCTCACAATTAGCGCCTCTGGACAAGCATTTATTATAGAGCGCAGCGGAGAACTAATTGCGAGTTCAACTGCTGAAGCTCCTTTCATTTTGGAAGGTCAAGGCAAAGATAAAATTGAAAAACGAGTGCTCGCTAGCAATAGCATCAATCCGCTAACTCAAGCAACAGCCAAACAGTTATTGCATCAATTTGGTAGTTTAGATCGGATCGAACAGCGCCACAATTTCACATTTAAATTGAACGACAATCAGCAACTCGTTCAAGTCAAACCGTTTCAGGATGGCCGAGGAATTGATTGGCTAATTGTAGTTGTGATTCCCGAAGTAGACTTCATGGGGCAAATCAATGCAAATACTCGTACAACTATTCTACTTTGTTCGATCGCTTTGGCACTGGCAATCATTTTAGGAATTTATACATCACGCTGGATTGTTCAACCTATTTTGGCATTAAACCAAGCCTCCAAGGCCATTGCTGAAGGCAACCTGACTCGACGAGTAGCTGACAACCGCATTCGAGAACTAAATACAGTGGGACAATCCTTCAACTACATGGCAAACCAACTGGAAGCCTCATTTACTTGCCTAGAAAGCAGCAATGCCGAACTAGAATATCGAGTGGTAGAACGCACTCAAGAATTAAGCGAAAAAAATACTGAACTCAACAGTGCCCTGGAAAAACTGCACCGCACCCAAAGCCAGATGATTCAGACTGAAAAAATGTCAGCCCTCGGTCAGATGGTAGCAGGTGTCGCCCATGAAATCAACAACCCAGTTAACTTTATCCACGGCAACTTACAGCATATCGACGCCTATGCTCGGGATCTTTTAGTATTGGTGCAGGCTTATCAAGAGTACCTTCCCAATCCACCGCAAACCATTCAAGAACTCATCGACACTATCGATCTGACTTTTGTGAGTGAAGATCTGCCAAAAACAGTGCGATCTATGGAAATAGGTACTACTCGAATTCGGGAAATTGTGCTGTCACTCCGTAACTTTTCCCGGCTCGATGAATCTGAATTCAAAGCTGTAGATCTGCATGAAGGCATCGATAATACACTGATGATTTTGCGCCATCGATTCCAGGCGACTGCCGATCGTCCTGCCATTCAAGTTATCAAACAATATGGCATTCTTCCAGAGATAGAATGTTATGCGGGACAACTCAATCAAGTTTTTCTGAATTTGCTGAGTAACGCGATCGATGCCTTGGAAGAGTCAAATAGAAGACTAAAATTTAATAACATAAAATCTTTTCCAAATACAATTTGGATTCAGACAACTGTGGAGAAAAACAATCGCGTTCAAGTGACAATTTCAGATAACGCCAACGGGATGACAGAACAAGTGCGATCGCGCATTTTCGATCCATTTTTTACAACAAAACCGATCGGTCAAGGTACGGGCTTAGGACTTTCCATCAGCTATCAAATCGTGACTGAAAAACACAAAGGCAAGCTGTGGTGCAATTCAACCATTGGTGAAGGCACAAAATTCTGTATGGAAATTCCAGTGCGGCAAATTAAGTAGATACAGATCGAAGCTGAAAGGCAACCCAACCTAGATACTGCAAAATCTAAATATTACCGATGAGATCGGAAGCGAGAACCAAAAATTGGGGTTGGCGATCGCCCATCAAATTTTGGAAGATAATATAGAGAGGATCGATCTCGATCGATTCTCAACTCTGTCAAAGCACAGAATTTGCCATCCACTTGCAAGTAAAAGTTTAGTGCTGTCTGTTAAACTTTCTCCTCCCGGCGTAGCAGGTTAACCTCCATTCTCTCCTCGGACACCTATGCCTTTTCCTTGGACGATCCGACAGTTCTCTTTTAAGCTCGATTTTAAACTCGATCGCACTTTCCTCATCGCCCTGATAGTGCTTCCTGCTACACATATAGCCTTGGCTCACTTATCTACCTCGATCGCTCTTGAGGCAGGAGTTGTTGCAGTTTGGCCTTCGATCGCCGTTTACATAGCAGCAATTATATTATTTGGCTATCATCTATTACCAATCTTGTGGCTCGGTGAATTACTGGTGAACTTTACCCTGTGGTCATCGACCTATTCACAGCATAGCGTAGCAGTTTTGCTACTATTTTTAGTGCCAAACACGATCGACGCACTAATCACACCTGTCTTGTATAAACTTTGGATTCCAGAAGGTAACCTATTCGCCAAAGTAC
>JBOFTL010000138.1:0-4159 GCA_051652045.1 Microcoleus sp.
AAAATTCAGAAATCTAGTGGCGTAATCGTCTTATAGACAGACAGGAAAAAGAAAAATCAATCTTGTCTGAGGTTAAACACCGACAAGAACATGATGAGGTTCAAGCATGACAAGTACACAGACAAACGTCACTGACATTTCGACATTACCCGGACTTAACTTGCTGTGGTCTGAAACCCAAGGCGACTCCCAAATCTGTGTAGCTATTCTTGACGGTCCAGTTGACCAGTCTCATCCCTGTTTCGACGGTGCCAACCTCACGCGGTTGCAAACTCTTGTCTCAGATGAGGCCAACACCGGGCTGATGTCGGAGCACGGAACCCACATTACCAGCGTCATCTTCGGTCAACATAGCAGTCCCATCCCTGGTATTGCTCCCGGTTGTCGAGGGCTGATTGTACCCGTGTTTTCCGACCATCAGACCGGTTCGCTGTCCCAGCTAGACCTGGCACGGGCTATCAATCAAGCCGTTGAACAAGGTGCCCATGTCATTAATATTAGCGGCGGTCAACTGGCTCAAACCGCCGAAGCTGACCAGATGCTGGCGAATGCAGTGCGTTTTTGCCATGACAACGGCGTTCTCATCGTTGCGGCGGCGGGAAACGATGGATGTCAATGTCTCCACGTTCCGGCTGCCTTGCCCTCAGTTTTAGCGGTAGGTGCGATGAATGCTCGAGGATTGCCCTTCGATTTTAGTAATTGGGGCGATACCTATCAAACCCAAGGCATTCTTGCTCCCGGCGAAAACATTTTGGGTGCAGCCCGAGGCGGCGGTACTGCGCTCAAAAGTGGTACCAGCTTTGCCACTCCCATCATATCGGGAATTGTGGCGCTGCTGCTGAGCCTCCAGTTGCAGCGGGGAGAAAAACCCCATCCCCACGCCATTCGCGATGCCATCCTCAAGAGTGCCTTGCCTTGCAACTCAGACGTGCTTGAAGATTGGCGTCGTTGTTTGCGAGGCAGTCTAAACATCCCTGGAACTTATGCCTTGATTACAAAAGGAGGAAAAATGTCTCAACAGAAACTAGACGAAGCAATCATCCAACCCAGTGAGGCTGACAACATCCGTCAGGAACAAATAGGCGAAATAGCAACACTCCCAGCACCTGCTGTTTACCCATCAGCCATTGGCCTACAGGAGTCGAACGCTACAACATCACAATCAACTGCAACCACAATTGAACATCCGGGAAATACAATGCCTACTACTTCTAGCCACGTAACCGCTTCATCTGTCACACCCAGTAATGTCGTTTCTGCGGGAAACTGTGGATGTAACGGTGGCCCAATAGCGTCGTCTGTGATGCCCAGCAACGCAACAAAATCTCTAGTTTACGCCCTAGGAGAGTTGGGTTATGACTTTGGCACCGAGGCACGTCGAGATAGCTTCAAGCAATTGATGCCTATGGTTACGCCAGAAGGACTCGGTCAAACAGGACAAGTTCCAGCTAATCCCTACGATTCTAGACAGATGGTCAGCTATCTGAGGAGCAATCTTTCAGAAGCTAAATCGCTGATTTGGACTTTAAACCTAGAACTGACACCGATCTATGCAATTCAGCCCGCAGGCGAATTTGCTCGTGATGTCTATGAGGGACTGCGAGATTTTTTAGCTGGGGAGATTTTAAGCGATGAGGATGACAATTATATTGAGAGGATTTCAATACCAGGATACTTAACAGGTCAAACTGTAAAGCTGTTTTCCGGTCAGGTAATTCCTGTGATTGAAATCAATACGACTAGAGGAATGTACGGTTGGAAAACTAACGAACTTGTCAATGCAGTCATAGCATCATCAGGAGCTGCGAACAACCCCGAGGAAGAGGCGAAATTACGGGAATCTCTCAAGTTTTTTCTGACCAGAATCTATTATGACTTCCGCAATTTAGGTCAGACTTCCAATGAAAGAGCGCTCAATTATGCAGCGACCAATGCCTTCCAAGTAACTGAGGCGTTGGATGAAGCTCGAGGCAAAAATATGCAGCTAGCTGATATCACTGTGGAAAAGAGTCCTTTCTGTCGGATGGATTCAGATTGCTGGGACGTTAAGCTGATATTTTTCGATCCAGAAAATAACGATCGGGCAAGAATCGTCTACCGATTCACCATTGATGTTAGTGATGTGACGCCAGTAACCGTCGGTCAACTTAGAAGTTGGACGATTGCAGAGTAAGAGACTCATGCAATTAACGCTCGCTGTTCTCTCAACCAACAAAATCTAGGACATAAAAACTTCGATGAAGCTACCTAAACAAGTCGCACCTGTGAAACGGCCATCTTTAGTCCAACCTCATACAACAGTAGATGTTGTTCATGGAGACAAAGAGTATCTGACAGACATTCGTCTCGCCTTACTAAGTGGCGCAAACTTTAACGATCCAGCGCCCTTTGCAGCTCCAGTTTACTCCCCCTATGGATATCACATCCTATCTAGGATTTGGGCTTAATTACTGAATATGACATAGTATTTCCTTGGAAATTGCTTGAGGTAAGTGTCAATTATTCATCAATCATTTCATCGTTAACAAAGGAGAACCGATCGTGAAAATTCCCATCCAGGCCGGACACGTACCGCGTAATCAGTGGTAAGTGTTAGGCGAACCAACAACAATCACACAAGGAGAAAAATCATGAAATCCTCTAAACTTCCGATTCAAGCTGCACCTGTTGAGCGGACGATCGCTGGTGCTCGCATTTCCAGTCACAATGGTGTTGAAGCTTCTGGCTGGTTTGATATTCTCAAAAAGGTAGGAACCGGTGTGCTAGGAGCTTTAGGAAGTTAGTGTCACGTACCGAACTTAGCTAAATTTGAGGCAGCGCGCCTCAACACACTCTATTCAGGAGTCAAGAAAGCATTGCTTCTTTAACCGGAATTTACCCCCTGCGGGGCAGTTCCGACTAATGCCAATCTGCTAAAGTCCTACTACAGATATAGCCTCTCAACCA
Source organism: Microcoleus sp. (assembly GCA_051652045.1). GTDB lineage: Bacteria > Cyanobacteriota > Cyanobacteriia > Cyanobacteriales > Microcoleaceae > Microcoleus. The sequence goes on from JBOFTL010000138.1 coordinate 2,947, forward strand.
GAGGCTTTTCTGCTGTTTGAGAAAGCTCTCACTTGGTCTCAGACTTGATTCGATCGGACCTGGGAGTTTTTTTAAATTCTTCTGGTGTTCCTGCTTTCTGTTGTTTACTCACTAAGCCCGTAAAGTCAAAAAAACGCTTCAAAAAATTCAGAAATCTAGTAGCTTAATCGTCTTATAGACAGACAGGAAAAAGAAAAATCCATCTTGTCTCAAGTTAAATACCGAATCTCGATCGCTTGATAGAGGATTTTTATTTGATTTTCATAAAGCTGAGGAGAGTCAACGTCTGGGTGACGGATGTGAGAATCTCAGTATACCTAAGATCGAGTGATTGAGGAATGTCAATTTACCAATGGTTCAGTCCATAGAAATCTTTAAGTGAGGAAGAATAAAGATGGCTCCAAAAAAATCTACTAAAGCATCTACAGAAGCATCTGAGGTATCTACAGAAGCATCTGAGGTATCTACAGAGGTATCTACAAAAGCATCTGAGGTATCTACAGAGAAATCTACAGAAGCATCTGAGGTATCTACACAGGTATCTACAGAGGTATCTAAAAAGATAGCTGACGAAATAGCTACAACATCATATTCGACTGTTGAAAAGCTATCTGACTTATGGCTGGTTGGATAATATTATCAAAATGGTAGGTAGGTTCATCTAATTAAAGGTAAGATCCAATGTTTGAGAAAGCTCTCACTTTGTCTCAGAGTTGCTTCGATCGGACCTGGGAGTTTTTTTAAATTCTCCTGGTGTTCCTGCTTTCTGTTGTTCACTCACTAAGTCCATAAAGTAAAAAAAACACACTTAAAAAATTCAGAAATCTAGTAGCGTAATCGTCTTATAGACAGACAGGAAAAATAAAAATCAATCTTGTCTCAAGTTAAACACTGAATCTCGATCGCTTGATAGAGGATTTTTATTTGATTTTCATAAAGCTGAGGAAAACCAACGTCTGGGTGACGGATGTGAGCATCTCAGTATACCTAAGATCGAGTGATTGAGGAATGTCAATTTACCAATGGTTCAGTCCATAGAAATCTTTAAGTGAGGAAGAATAAAGATGGCTACAAAAAAATCTACTAAAGCATCTACAGAGGAATCTACAGAAGCATCTACAGAAGCATCTGAGGTATCTACAGAGGTATCTACAAAAGCATCTGAGGTATCTACAGAGAAATCTACAGAAGCATCTGAGGTATCTACACAGGT
>JBOFTL010000139.1:0-9021 GCA_051652045.1 Microcoleus sp.
AACCGGGCGCAAAATTCCACAGCATCGTACCAAGAAACGTTTTCTACAGGGCGATTTGCACCCTTAAAGGTAGATGGATTCGATTTCAGGTCGTAATGAATTTTAGGCAATTTAGCTACTGCTTGCCATTGCGCTTGAGTAATCGGATATTTTCCGATGAAAAAAGGTTTGACCGTCACCTGATGCTGCGGCTTTTCATCGTCAAAGCTTTCTGCTTCTTCTGCCGGCGAACCCATCATAAACCTACCCCTGGGGATGTAAACCATATCTAGGGTAGTTTTAGAACCTAAATCTTCAGTAAAATATGCAGCTTCTTTGGTTTCGCGTTGGGTAATTTTCCCCCGACGATTAACCTTGACAGTTTCAAAGCTAAAAGTTTTGACGGGGACGGGAGGGGCAGGTAAATTAACTGTGACTCCAGCAATTTCAACGGCAGATGTTCCGGTTTTGGGCAATTGATTAAATAATTGATTAAATAACTGAGTTGCTTTAGTATAATTTCCACGTGCTGTCTCCTTCATTGCATCTGCTAAAGTCACCAAAGGTTGAAAACCAGCTTCTTTCAGGGGTTTTGCTAAAGTTTCTACCAGCGATGCTTTCTGCAACCATTGAGACAGATTCGGCTGTTGCAGCACTTTATTTAGAGTTTGAGTTAATTCTGCGGCTGCTTTACCGGGTCTTACATAAGCTAAAGCCGTCCAATATTGAGATTGTTTTAATCCTGTAATATTCGAGTGAAAGTTGCGCTTGACATAGTTGAGGAAAAATTTCGATAAATCCTGCAACTGCTTTTCGTCCAAATCCTCTAAAAGTTGGTTGCGAACGGCATTATCCATTTCGTATAATTCTTCATCTACTTCGCTGCACAAACCAGACAGCAGCAAATCAGCAACTGCAATCCAAGGTATTGGTTTGTGTTGCTGCAACAGGTAATCCCGCAGGCGATAAAGCAAGTCGGGTGTTAAAGCTAGGGGAAAAGCTGCATAGCGGGCAAATTCCAGATGCGATTCACCGTAACGTTTGCTAAATGCTTTGATGCGGTTAATTGCTTCTTGTTGTTTGGGGTCGCTGACTGTTGTTGGAGGTTCAATCATTGCAGCTTGTATGGGGTTTTGGCGATCGTGCGGGGGTTGAGGGGGATTGATACAATTATATATTAGGTTGGGCGGGCGATCGCGATCTCAAATTCAGATCGAATCTGCTTTATCACTCGGCGGTTGAAACCGCGTCTACACGCACAAAGTCGGCCTCCGCCGACTAAAGAATAACCGGGTTTAAAAACCCGGCGGTTGAAACCGTTCCGAGGATGAAAATCGAATGAAAGGCGAAGCTACATTCGATTTTCACCCTCGCCTATACAAACAAAGTCGGCCTCTGCCGACTAAGGAATCATCGGGTTTAATTACCTAGATTTAGTTCGCTATACCCTTTATCCCGGTTTTTTATCCCCGTTATTTTCTTAGTCCGCGAAGGCGGACTTTGTTCGTGTAGACGCGGTTTCAACCGCCGAGTCATAACGGAGATATTTAACCCGGATTTTATCTAACATGAAATAAGTTCGATCGCCTTTTGAAACCCTTCTCTATCCGCAGCAAACATTTTGATATTTGGCAATTTAGCAACAGCCGCCGCAGTAGTTTCGTGCCAAACAGATTCTGGCAGGGGATTTAACCACACAATAGTTTTAACTTGCGATTTCAACAGTTTTAAAAACGATTCAGTTTCCTCAATCCGCCGGGGAATGTAACCTCGCCTCGCCGCACCGGCATCGCTAAAAATCAAAACAACTGTATGTTGAGAAGAAAGTTCTGCTAAAACTCGTTCTGTAGCAATTTCCACATTAAACTGTGAATCGCAATACAACTCGCTGTCGGGATAATTATGAAAATAATAACAATTTTGGGGCTGCAAACATCCGGTTTGTTCGGCGGTAGCGACTAATTGCCGCGATAAAACATGAAACGGCTGCATCGAACCTCTTTGGTCAATTAACAGTAACAAAGAACTGTATTTAATTCGAGGCGGCTTTTCGACTGGTACGGCTAATTTACCTTGACGTTTGATTTGTTCGATCGTGGCAGGTATATCTAATTCTAACCTATTTCCCGATCGCGCGGAATGTCTGAGATTGTACCAACTCTGTACCATTTGCTGTCCCGTAACTGGCAAATAATCTTTCGGGTTAGCTGTAGGTTTAAAAGCTGCAAAATCCGGTTTTCGAGATGTTCTGACGGCCTTGCCAACTTCAGGATCTTTTATAAAAATAGTTTTATCGTCTACTTCTTTCTGGGAAGTTGCGGGAAAAAAGAAAGACTTTCCTGTCGGTTTTTCAGGTATGGGAGTGGGTGTAGTAGTGGATGTTTGCGGGTTTTTTGTAAACTTATCGGTGTCTGGCTTTGATGACTGAGAAATCTTGACAGTAGAGTCTGACTTTTGAGGACTTAATTGCTGAAAAATGTCTGCAAATTGCTGTTTTTGATATCTAGTTTTCACCCAAATAGTTTCGAGCAATTGTTTCAACGACTCTGGTTCCAACGGATCGTAAATCTCTGTTTGTAAAGCTTCGACAAGTAAATTGTACTCGCAAATACCCAAAGGAAATCCGGCTTGCTTCAATTGGCAGAATAATTTGGAGAAATGCAGGTTAAGTTCACTCGAAGTCTGCATCTTCCTCTCCTGCTAAAGCTTTAGCTATCTGCAAATCGTCTTGGCTTTTGAGTAATGCACTAGCATAGGGTATTTGGCGTTCTTTTAATAGTTCTTTAACCTCCGATTGAGGTACGTGTAAGTGCAAAGCTTGAAACCAATCTAACAACTCGCTAATGCTAATCTTTTTCCCGAACTCTCCTCTTTCCTCATCCATCGCCTCGCGAAGTTTTAAAAATCTATCCAAAGCTGTATTTGTCAATTTTTGCGACCATTTTTTACCCATGCGGGCTTCGACTATTTGGCGTAAATGCTCTTTGGGAAATTCGACATAATAATACAAACACCGCCTCAAAAAAGCATCGGGCAATTTTCTTTGATTGTTGCTGGTAATAAAAATAATCGGTTCAAATCCTTCTTTGATGCCAATACAATCTCCGGTTTCGCGCACGAAAAAGCGTTTCTCTTCAAGTTCCAAAAGCAAATCGTTCGGCAAATCGGGATCGGCCTTATCAATTTCATCAATTAAGACTACCATGCGCTGACCGTTTTGAGAAGCTTTGAAAGCATCGCCGATCGCCCCCCATTTAATGTAAGCTTGATGTTTATCGTCTTTAAGACGCTGTTTGATTTCATCTTTTTCTAAAGGGTCGATCGCAGACATTTGCGCGTCGTACAATCGCCTGATAGCATCATAAATATACAAGCCATCTTGCGCTTTGTCTGTGGATTTGATATACCAATTAGCATAGGGCCATCGAACATTATAGCGCTTGCTAAATTCATAAGCAACAGCTTTGGCTAACTTAGTTTTACCGCAACCCGGTTCTCCTTCTAGAAGTAACGGTCTTTTGAGTTTAATCGCCAAGTTAACAGCGTTGACTAAATCTTTATCTGCTAAATAGGGATAAAGAGTTTCTCCAGTATCTGGATCTTTTTCACCAGTTGTCGGTCGAAATTTCTCTTCTCCTGTAAATTCAGGATTTTGCGGGTTTGAATCTAAATTTTGTACCATAAATCTCGATATTTTTTCCAATCTAAGTTGCAAAGTTTGTAGACAGATTCCAGCAAATCTTCCGATCGACCTTCTTTACTTTCCTTCCAAATAAATTCACTAATATTGTTTAAATCCCGGTTAGTCATTTGCCAGATCGAGGTATTTACTGATTCGCAACTTATCCACTCTATTATATCATCCTCGGTGAATTGAGAAATCAAATCTTCTAATTGGGCAATAGCGATGTCACGATCGTCAGAATCATCAGAGGGATCGTAAGCTTCTGATTCATTTGGGGATGAGGCTTGGGAGTCGATCGAAACCATCAATATTTTTTGTTGTTTTTGAATTTTCAATTCCGGGTCTTGAAGTGCAGCTTGGAGGGATCTATACAAAGTCTTTAATAATTTCTCTGACTCTTTGAATTGCACCAATTCTTGCGTATGGAATAATAAGACTATAGTTTTCTTACCTTTCCACATCTTTTCACATATTGCTTTGGCAATTTCGTCGTAATCCTGTTTTTTTATGAGTTTTTTTTGATTTGACAGGTTGAGTTTTCTAATAATGTCATTCAATCTCTTTTGCGAATTTGAGTGGGTTAGACTATTAAAATCAATTTCAGCTTGTTCGATGCTGTCCTCGGCAGGTTGCAATAGAGCTTTGAGCAACCAATAGATGCGAATATCTTGATTTGAAAATGCACGCAATCTAAAGCAGACTAAATTAGACGAGCTTTGGACTAAGTTTTGGAATTCTGCAATTTGATTTTGATGATTTAACTGCCACAACAAAGTTTCGAGGTTTTTTGAGTCCGGCTTTTCTGTTTTGTACGTCCCTATTTCATTGCAACTAAAACCCAAAAAGTTACAAACCTCCTGGAAAACATCATACTCAATATCTGTTCGATCGTTAAAAAATTTATCCCAAGTACGACTACTGTAGCCATCTATCTTCAAATAGTAATCAAGAAAATTTTGGAGTGTATATTTATATTCAGACATCACCCAATCTCTAATTTCATCTAAGCTAAATTTCTGAGACTTTAATTTTGGCATTACGTCACTTAAGAGATACTTGGGATTAAAAGTGTAAATGCCTTGCTGATTTAAATATTCAAAATCTGTTAGATCTAGCTTGCCTTCAAAAATTGGTCCGCGAGATGTCAAAGCTTTGGCAATTTTATATTTGGCAACTATCCAATTAACCTGAGTTCTACCACCTTTTTGTGTTACTCTTTCATTAACTGATTTTAGTTTGTCCGATCGCACTTTCCAACCCATTACCACATATGCTCCTAATTTGTCAACGATCTTAAAAAATTGATTTTTAGCATTTTAGCGATCGATGACCTATAAATAACGATCTGGGAAAGTTGAAATGTAGACATTTCAAATCCCAGCCATTATGAAAATTACCAATCCAAATTTTAACCAAATCCTGGCGATCGCGGCCACAGCAACTTTAACCCTGACATCTGGAGGAGTTGCCCTGTCTTTGGCTTCCCAGCAAACGCTATCTCCCCAACAGGAAGAGTTGTTTGACAAGTCGATCGCAATTTCTGGAGGTGGCGCATTAGCTATCTTTGAATTACTGCGTCGCAACTCAGGACGAAAGTAGAGCTTGCACTTTCGGTATTGTAATACAATTTCTCCACGATCGCGCAACACTCTTTTACCCCCCCCTAACCCCTCCTTGCAAAGGGGGGGACAAGAATACTGTTATTTGGTTTTAAATTGGTATAATACGAGGTCTGGCAGGAACGATCGACCGCAATTTCTATGGTGTCGATCGCGCCATCCCAAGATGAAGCAGTTGGATATCTATCTTGAAATTTATTGCCCTTATTATCGCCCGAGTTCCTCATCCCTACAATTATCTATAACTGATACGAATCGATCGAAACTGTTCGGAATTACGGTAACAGGTTCGATCGATCCGATCTTATTTAAAACTATCGTACAGCTAAATTGTCAATCTCTAATTGGCATTGGCTGGTTAAATCCTGTTTGTTGCGATTCAATACTTCCAGCAGCAGGTAACTGGGATTTTTCCCCTTCACTAATAAATTTAAGTCGATCGCACTTGTTCGATCGCAAACCATATCCGCTGAGTCTATCAATTTACCTGCTCGGTTCCACAAAGTCAACCGCAGGAAAACTCCCGGACATTGTGGGTTGGGTAAATTAAGTTGACCCGTAACTCGCACTTTCTCGGAAATCGTGCCTAAATACAGGAAAGATGTAGCGAAATTTTTGCTATTTTGAATCGGCTCAGTTACAATATTGTATAAGTTATCCGATGCTCGATCGACCGGATAATTCGGACTCGTATAAACAGATTGCTGCAAACTAATCCAATCTAACTGAGTTCCCGGTCGATCGACTATTTGCTGCTGCATCGCTGCCAATGTTTTTACTGCTACCTGTATCGAAGTCGGGCGAATTCTCCGGTAAATGCTGACAGTCACGTTATTTTCCAGCTTAAACTGTTCCGGCAGCAATTGGAAATCCCGCGCAATTTCCCAGTTTTGAGTGAAAGCATCATAAACAACTTTAACAACATCCTGTTCGCCCGATCGCAAAACTTGTTCGTCACCGGGCAATACCTGTTGAAAAGGTATCGCAACTACCGCATATTGCGCCTGCAATAACTCCGGTAGCGGGTAAGTATCGCGCGAGTCAATTTGCGGCCTCCCAATCGCATTTAATTTCCACCAATCCTCGGAGGGATTGACTTGGCGGTTGGCTTGTCTGAGGATATTAGCATTAAAACTGTTGGAAGCACCGGCAATATAAATCGGTTCCTGTTTTGGCGCTAATTTTCGCAGAAATTCTACTAATTTTAGCATTTCGCCGTAGTCCGATCGCACTAACGGCGGAAAATTAGCAGCAAACAATTTCGACAAATCCAATTTTACAGGAATTAACCCGACTGCGACATTTACGATTAAGTAAAAACCTGCCGCAGCCAACATTAAATAGCGAGTTTTTCCCTGAAGTTTCAGCCAACTCGTCCAGAAACAAGCAGAGAGTCCTAAAAGTACGATCGGCGTGATATGAATTGTATAGTGTAAATAGCCGTAACGCAATACAACCAGCCATAATATCAGCGACAAAATCCCAAACAATGCCACAAAAATAGCAGCATCTAACGCCAGCATTCCCGTCGCAATACCCGCTGACAAACCGACAGCCGCTAACAGCCAAGTTCCCAAGCCGTAAAAACCCGCGTAACGATTTAAAATATCTTCTAAAGGCAAACTCCAAGCCGCATACAAATCGCGGTAATTTACAGTTACCGCGCTGCGAGTAAAATCTCCGGCTACCAACATTAAAATCGCAAAAGTAATTAGAGCGATCGCGCTTAATTTTACACCAGATTTTACACCAAATTCCCACAAATATTTCCTGTCCCTACGGATAAAATGCACGATCGACTCTATAATAACCTGCAAAGCAGCCGCACCAAAAAATGCGATCGCGCTGTAAGCAAAATGCCGCCGCAACAAAATCGCCCCTGCTAGAAAAAATCCAATTAACGGAATTCGCCACCAACTTCTCAGCCTGACATCTTGCACATAAACCCAAATTGCCAAAGCTACAAACACGCAGCCGCCAGTATCCAAATAACCCCGCAAAGTCGGTATCCAACTCATGGGAATCAACAAACTCAAAAACACCGTTGACCAAAAGATCCGGCGCGGATAAACTAAAATTAACCTAGCAGCAATTGCTCCCAACAACAGGCGAAATGGTAGCACGTAAATCAGCGACACTCCGAGAATGTAACTCAGTCGCGATTCGCCAAATAACAAAATAAACGGTACTAGAGGCAAAGAAATTAATAAGTTTTTTTCTTTAGCAAGCGATTCGATAACTTCACGCCAAGCTTTTGCCGGCGCATCTCGAAATAAATTAGCTGTATTCACAGTAGCGGTATTGTATCCCGCGTAATCCCACCAATAAAAAGTACGTTCGCTAGCTACGTAAATTGAAGTTACTGCAACTGTTACGAGAATGAGTAACAGCAGGAAACAACAGTCGATCGCCAATTTGCGAGATAATTTCAAATAACCTAAATTGAATAATACTATCATTTATGTTGCCGTTATTGCCAAGTCTTCCATCGTCATTGCGAGCGCTTCGCGAAGCAATCGCAGCAACTGCGATAAAAACCAAAATTTAATAATACCATCATTTCTGTTAGGATTTTTGTCAGTCTTCGATGGTCATTGCGAGCGTCTAGCGAAGCAATCGCAGCAACTACGATAACCTTTGTGCTGCGCTGCGATCGCAATAAACTATGATACTTATGCGTTTGCGAAAATGTCGTGATTTTTCAATCCGTTGCGATTGCTTCGCTACGCTCGCAATGACATATGATATTAATGGGTTTGCGAAAATGTCGTGATTTTTCAATCCGTTGCGATTACTGCGCTGCGATCGCAATGACATATGATATTAATGGGTTTGCGAAAATGTCGTGATTTTTCAATCCGTTGCGATTACTGCGCTGCGATCGCAATGACATATGATATTAATGACATATTATTGTTGAATCTGGCGCGATCGCTTTGCTTCCTTCACCACGAGATAATTTTGCAAAAAACTTCCCAATTTATCTGCATATTGTTGGTTCGCCACCGCACTCGGATGCAAATCGTGAGGTAAATTATTATTAGCAGGTATTTTCAAATCCACCGAAATATCGACAGTAGCAATTTCCTCCTGACTCAATTCCTCCAACATCTTAGCAGAACCTGGATTAATTCCTGCAACAACCAGCTTGACATTGTTCGCCTCAGCCAAACGGTGAAATTCTCGAATAATTGCCAGAGAAACCTCGCGGCTGCGGTGCATTTGTTCTTCCAGTTGATTGTAATTAGTTTCCAAAAAATGGCTCAATGCAGATATCCGCATCAGGGGAAATTCGCGATATTCAAGTTGTTTCATGCTGTAGGTAAAACCGCCATTTTTTGCCAATCTCGCATCCGGCTGAAACAGAATGCCGAGTTTGTTCCAAGCCATCATTTGCTTGCTTCTTGCCCTCAATAAAGCATTGCGACGATCGTGAAATCCGGCATAGGCAATTACGGCAATTTTTGGTTTATTTCCCTGCTGAAGCGCTTGTTTGAATTGAATCAACGAATGCAAAGTTCCGTAGCCGTTGACGCCAAAATTTACTATTTCATATTGCGGAAATTTTTCTTGCAGCAGCCAAGAATATGTTTGATTATCATTTAATGACCAACCGTAAGTAAAGGAACAGCCAAAGATCCAAATTTCCGGCTTCGTTAACTGTAAGTTGTAAGTATTTAGAGGATGCGTGATTCTCAAACTATTCTTGAGGTGAGTTGCCTCAAATGAGTAATTGCC
>JBOFTL010000140.1:0-3850 GCA_051652045.1 Microcoleus sp.
TGGCGGTGGCGATTTTGTGTTTGTGGTTGTTTCAAGAACAAATCGGTTTTTGGGGCTGGTTGGGATTAGCGATTGGTGTGGTTGGCATCAGTTTAATTGGGTTGCCGGATGGCTGGATTTCAGGGTTATTTCATCCTGAAAGCGCGCAGGTTGCTGTCGGTATCGGACAGTTATTTGAGGGCGGACAATGGTTGATGTTGTTGGCGGCTTTGTCGATGGCTGTGGGTACGGTTTTGGTGCGCTGGGTTTGTCGCTATGTTGACCCGGTGGTAGTGACTGGCTGGCACATGATTTTGGGTGGTTTGCCGCTGTTTGGATTGTCGGCTTTAACTGAGTCAGAACAGTTTGTAAATATCGATTTTTCGGGTTGGATGGCGTTAGGTTATGCTACTGTTTTTGGTAGCGCGATCGCCTACGGTTTGTTCTTTTATTTTGCTTCTAGTGGCAGTCTTACCAGTTTGAGTTCTTTGACTTTTCTGACTCCGGTTTTTGCTTTGCTGTTCGGCAATTTGTTGTTGGGTGAAGTTTTGAATCCGCTGCAATCTATGGGAGTGGGGCTGACTTTGGTAAGTATTTATTTAATCAACCAGCGGGATACTTTAGCTGAGAAATTGAATAAAATGCGATCGAACGCTGCAGCTAATTCTGAAGATGAAGCGGCCCGATTGTTGGAGTCGTCTGAGTTAGAGGCTGTAGAGTTGCGAATGCAAGTGCGATCGAGCGAATTGGAGTCGGAAGTTTAGTAAGTAGAAGGAAGAAGGAAAGCACGACACGGATTCGGACACGGATACACGGATGAATTATTTAGTGCGTGTCAGGTACTATACAGAATCAGGAATAGGGACAAATAAAGATTCTCGATCGAGCGAAATATCTACTATTATATTAGGGGCGATCGAGGTTTTAACGGGTGATATTTCTCTTAGGGAACCTTGCAACTTGTTGCTTTACCAATCTTCTTCAGCAACAATCTGAATGTCTCTGCTTTGAATCTGTTCTATAAAAGTTTTCAGGCTGGGATTTTCTGCATAATGCTTCATCAAAACTTTTTGCTTGCTATATTGTTTTGAAATTTCTCGATAATATTCAGGATTTTTAGCATTAGGATCGATCGTAAACTTATGTTTTTTCGCAAGTTGCTGATTTAAAGTATCGAGACAGTTCTTAACTTTAGCTTGTTTCTTCTTGTCTGTATAATACAGGGGTAGCAACCAACACTCAATAGAATGTACGGAGATAGCAAATATAATTTGTTGTTGATATCTGCTGTAAAAATTATCGCCGATCGCACTTATAAATTTTTCAATAACTTTTTCAATTAACTGCTGAGGAGTAAACTCACCGTTTTCATCTTGTTTGGTAATACCATAATCTTCTGAAACATCCGTATCTATCTGAATAATGATATAGTCAATAAATTGAAATGCTTCTTGAAATTTTTTTGACCTACAATAATCAAATACTAGAGTCCAACCGCCGGTTTTGGATTTATCTCTTTTTGGCTGAAGAGGTGTCACCTCTATATATGCACTATTAAAATATCCAGATAAAATATCTTCTATTACAATTTGGTCAGTCAGTCCCTCTGCAATCAATCCAAAACTAATCATATTAAAAATTCTTAGGAAGTCCGCCGATATAACCTCTCAAAAATGCCTCTGATAATTCTACTGGTTCTTGTCCCTCTAGAGGCTTGGGGCCTAGAATGCGTCTGGCTTTAGTATAGCCCAATTGGTTGCGAGAAATCACAAGCAGCCGCTGTTCGTCATCATCTAAATCTAAACCATCTAAAACTGCTGGGTTGTGAGTTGTGAATATAACTTGTTTGTCATGTTTTTTGGCTAATTCGACTAATTCTTGGATTAACCTACGGCATAATCTGGGGTTGAGAGAAGCATCAATGTTATCTACGGCAAAAAATTTCGGCGTGAGGTCGCTGATGAACAAGGTAAAGTAAAATAGTAAAAATAGAAATCCTTCATTAGAACTTCTTTGGTCAAAGTAAGATAAAGCACTATCCAAATATTTATCTTTAAGTTGGAGATAACTTTGCAGAGGTGATAAATTTTCAGGTACTTCAAAATCTTTAAACCAATCTATCAATTGCAGCTTTTCTTTGATTTGATTAATTTTATCTTTATTTTGCTCTAAATTCAAAATTTTTAAGAGTTTAAACAAACCTTCTCCATTGATGCCTAATGGTTGAATTTGACCTTCTTTTTCAAAAGTTTTTAATGCCTGGTTTTCTGGAGAATAAATGAGAAATTTATATAAATTTGTCAAAAATTTATGCCATGAGTTTATCTCATCGGCTTTTTTGGCTTCTACAGTTAAAATATTATTTAATTTTAATAAATCTTGTTCAGCTTCCTCTATATAAGATTGATTTGTTGTGTCACTTTGATATTTTTTGTGACGCTCGGCGAATTGCTTGAGGAAGTCAAGATTCTGATTTATAGATTCGATTAATGGAGCTGCAAAATCTTGAGTAAAATTATTTATTTGCTGCCAGCTAGAATAGGGAGCGTTATCATTTTGCAAATTAAAAGTAAGTCTTTGCAGATCGCTTAATTTTAAATCGATAGTAATTTCTTTTGCAAGATTATCTTTTTCAAAGCCCGATCGCATCAATTGAGGTTCTGTAACTCGGATGCCCCTAGATACTAAGAACTCGTTATCAAGTTTTCTATTTGCCGCTGCTGAAGCAAGGGCGATCGCCTCTAAAATATTACTTTTACCGCAGCCATTTTCGCCAATCAAGACTGTGACTCGTCCTAATTCCAGCTTCAGCTTTTGAATGGACTTGTAATTTTTGATTCTGACTTCTCCAATCATAATTAAATTTACCTGTAATCTAAGCGTACTAATTTTATGTGCGATCGCCTGGTTTTCAAAGAACGCCAGCACGGCCGTATCTATCCTTCACAATTTTATGCTCCATCGCCCCCAAAGTCAATTCACTGCGAAATGATCCCCCTTGCTAAAATTCCCAAAATTTTATTGACATCTTTTAGGTAATATTCTGTCAAATCGATACTAAGTACACTTCCGTCTAATTCCATAAATTTCCAAATACTCCCAGTTGTTACCGCCCCGTAAATTGTGGGAATTTCATTGCCCGCACGTTCGTTAAATATCCTGGCTGCTAACATTTCTGCAACGCATTGTCCCAAGCCAGCAGTAATATTCTCTTTTTTTGCTTCTACTATGGTAATTACCGGAACACTGACAAATAATATTTCCGGTGAATTGCTGATAATAAAATCGCAAACCCCATTTAATCCCTTTTCGCTATCCACGTCAAACTCGATTCCAGAAAACAAGTTGATGCGTTCCCTTAACTGCCTGCGGAGGTCGATTAAAATTGGAGAAATAATCATTTCCGATCGCGCTTTTTCGCTGTTGCTGGCAAGGGCTAAAGGTACGTTGTAACGGAGGATCTCTGTCAAGAGGGCGCTGCATTCTAATTCCGGTACATCTTGGAATAGATCGACTGTTTCTAAAGTCGTCAATTCAAAAGTTCGCTTGACTTTTTCTAAACTAAAATCGCTGTAAGACATTTGGCTTATTTTTCGATAGTTTACCGATGGAATCGAATATAATTTTATGGTACTCGTTATGTATTAGGCTGCATGGAACTCAAAGAACGCTTGCACGGACATCTAATTCAAATTGTACGCGATCGCAATCCTTATTTTGCCTCTGAAGGTCATTTTTACGCCCAACAATACATTCGTGAAAACTTGGCACAATGGGGAACTGTAGAGATTGATGATTTTGTAGTGCGCGGTCAAACTCATCATAATTTTATCTTAAATTTACCCCCCCTTAGTAAGGGGGGGAAGCAAGA
>JBOFTL010000141.1:0-4835 GCA_051652045.1 Microcoleus sp.
TAATCGATCGCTGTCAATTGTCAATTGTCAATTGTCAACTTTTTCACTCGGGGTATGGCTGCTGTAAAGCATTTTTGCGGTAATTGAGTAACAATTAATACATTATTTCCCGGAATCCGAGTTTCCGACTATAATAATGTACTACCAATTACGAATTAGCTTTCACAAATTAGCATCTAAAATCACCAGATGGAAACTATAAAAACTCTTTGCCCTTACTGCGGTGTAGGTTGCGGTCTAGAAGTTTTTCAAGACAAAAACCATAATTGGAAAGTCCGGGGCGATCGCAACCACCCATCGAGTCAGGGCATGGTTTGCGTAAAGGGAGCAACGGTAACAGAATCAATTCGCAGCGATCGGCTACTTTATCCGATGATGCGGGACTCTTTAGACCAACCGTTTCGCCGCGCTAGCTGGGACGAAGCTCTCAATGCAATTGTCGATCGAATTAACACGATTCGCAGCACTAGCGGCCCGGATGCTATCTGCCTTTACGGTTCGGGTCAGTTCGTTACAGAAGATTATTATGTTGCCCAGAAACTGATGAAAGGTTGTCTGGGCACTAATAATTTTGACGCGAATTCTCGGTTGTGTATGTCATCAGCAGTTTCGGGATACGTCCAAAGTTTTGGTGCCGATGGGCCGCCCTGTTGTTACGACGATTTAGAATTAACTGATTGCGCTTTTATTATCGGCAGCAATACGGCAGAATGCCATCCAATTGTTTTCAATCGATTAGAAAAGTACCACAAAAAGCATCCCAATGTCAAGATGATTGTGGTAGATCCGCGACGGACTCCAACAGCAGAAGCAGCCGATTTACATTTGGCAATTAATCCGGGAACGGACATAGATTTGCTCAACGGAATTGCTTATTTGCTGTTGCGCAGAAGGGCGATCGATCCTGAGTTTATTCAAAACTGCACGACAAATTTTGCAGCTTTTGGGGAAGTCATCAGCAGTTACTCTCCTGATGTTGTGGCGTCGCGCTGCGGCATTGCAGTCAGTGATTTAGAAATGGCAGCCAATTACTGGGAACAATCGCAACGAGTTTTGTCGCTGTGGTCGATGGGCATCAACCAGTCATCGGAAGGTACCGCAAAAGTGCGATCGTTAATTAATTTGCACTTGATGACCGGTCAAATTGGCAAACCCGGATGCGGCCCGTTTTCGCTGACAGGCCAGCCGAATGCGATGGGCGGGCGGGAAGCGGGCGGACTTTCTCATTTGCTTCCGGGCTACCGATTCGTCAAAAATGCCGAACACCGGGCCCACGTCGAACAGTTTTGGGGCATCTCCCCCGGTACGATTTCGCCAAATCCCGGTCGTACGGCTTGGGAGATGATTACCGGTTTGGAAACAGGCGAAGTTGAGATGCTGTGGATTGCAGCTACTAATCCGGCGGTGAGTATGCCGGATTTGGAACGGACAAAAGCTGCTTTGCTGCGATCGCCCTTTACGGTGTATCAAGAAGCATACTATCCGACGGAAACCTCTGCTTACGCTCACATCCTACTACCGGCGAGGCAGTGGAGCGAAAAAACAGGGGTAATGACGAATTCAGAACGCCGGGTTACTCTGTGTCCCGGTTTTGACGCACCATCTGGGGAAGCCCGCGACGACTGGAAAATTTTCGCTGAGGTGGGACGGCGCTTGGGTTTTGCAGAACACTTTGCTTTTGAGAATGTTAGCAAGGTTTACCAAGAGTTCGTGCAGTTGACGCGGGACCAGCCCTGCGACATGACCGGTTTGAGTCACGAATACTTGCGCCAAGAGGGACCCCAGCAATGGCCTTGTCGGGAAAACGAGCCCAAGCATCCGGCGCAGGAAGGGAAACGGCTGTACGCTGATGGGAAATTTCACACGGCTGATGGATTGGCGAGGTTTGCGGGTTACCACTCGCGGGGGCTGGCGGAACCTCCAGATCCGAATTATCCGTTTGTACTGACGACGGGACGAGTTTACGGGCACTGGCATACCATGACGCGCACCGGCAGGACTGATAAAATCAATCAACTTCACCCGGAACCGTTTTTAGAAATTCATCCCCGCGATGCGGCGAAATTGAAGATTAAGGAAGGGGATTTGCTAGAAGTTCGATCTACCCGAGGCAAGGCGCGGTTTCCAGCTAAGGTGACAAAGGCGATCGCTCCGGGTACGCTATTCGTACCGATGCACTGGGGTGCTCTCTGGGCCGAAGACGCCGAAGCCAATGCCATGACTCATGCTGCAAGTTGTCCCGATTCCAAACAGCCGGAGTTAAAAGCTTGTGCGGTGCAGTTGGTAAGGGTGGGGGCAGAGTTGGAGGCGGAAGTTGGGGAGTTGAATTTGGCGAAATCTGCTGTGGGGGTGAGTTTTTGAGATGGCGATTCTCCCTTGAGTAGGACGCCATAGTGCCGTGTTCCTACAAGATTTCCGATTGAGGACACGGCACGTCCCTGCAAGATTTCCCACCCAGGACGCGGCAGTGCCGTGTCCCTACAAGATCTATTTTGTCCGATCGCACGTTCTTCTATGCGTCCGAGCGATCGAATTGCCAAGTGTAGCAAACGATGACAAACTATTTAGTGTCGATCGCCCGCTGCCAATGACGGCGGGCGATCGATACTGTTTGCTAACTAATTTAAATTTATGTTAAAAAAATTATTCCGGCAAATTGCTAAACATAGCAGCGATGAAAACTTTCTGCACTTCGTTGAAACTGTAGAAGTAATCGTATCTAAGGTTTTATCCTTGGCGATGATTGTGGTAATTCTCGTCAGCGTTTGCGATTTGCTGATTTTTGTAACGACACAAATTATCAACGATCCTCAAACTTTGTTAAAAGATACGTTGTTTGTCATATTCGGTCTTTTTTTAAATGTTTTAATCGCTCTCGAAATCTTAGAAAATATTACAGCTTATCTCAAAAAACACGTGATTCAAGTAGAGCTAGTTATCGTAACTTCTTTGATAGCTGTAGCTCGAAAAATTATTATTCTAGATTTAGAAAAGAAAGACGCAGCGGACTTGATTGGTTTGGCGATGGCAATTTTTGCACTTTCAATCAGTTATTTGATCGTGAAGTTTACCAATAAAAGAAATGAAGATTAAGAGAGGACGATCGCATTAATAATCCCAAATCTCG
Source organism: Microcoleus sp. (assembly GCA_051652045.1). Classification (GTDB taxonomy): domain Bacteria; phylum Cyanobacteriota; class Cyanobacteriia; order Cyanobacteriales; family Microcoleaceae; genus Microcoleus. Next base: position 3,128 of record JBOFTL010000141.1, read on the forward strand.
ATCGGAAGACCGCAGCACACCGCCTGTGAGACTGATACTCACCGATCGTGCAAGGGCGATCGGGGGACGTACAAACCGGATTTAAAAGCGATCGATCGAACGCACGCTCTAACCTCAAGAGAATACCTCAAAATTAATCGCATTAATCCGCATCCATTGCCCGCCATTTGCGGTGAAAACTCTCAATTAAGTAACCGATCGCGACATTGTAAATATATTTTAAGCTGAGAAATTTTGTTGTAAAATCACGGTATAACAAAATCAATCCCGATCGCGGTTGAGTAGGTCGCATCTAACTTTTTACGCGCGCATTCAAAGACGAGGGAAATAACAGCCTTTTTTAAAGCGGAAATGCCACGCTCAGGCCCTACTTTGCTGGTGGTTTTGTTGTGCCAAAATCTACATTTTTACTCAGGGGGACTTAAAGATTCTTGCTCCCCCCTCTTTTTAATGGGGGCTGGGGGGGATCTAGACTTTGAAAACACGCCCTAAGAGTTCCATCTATAGCAGGGCTTTATGAAAATGGTATTAGGTATCTCCTCGATCGATCGGCGGTTGAAATCGCTACCGCAAGAACAAAGTCCGCCTGGGCGGAATTAAGAATAACAAGGGTATTAAACACGATTTGTTATCAGTTTTCGTGAGCAGACTTTCGCCCTATGGCAGGGAATTAATTCTCTGGCAATGACGGAGGCTCGATCGAGGTGATACTTATACCAATTTTAAACGAAATAACAGTGTTCTTGTCCCCCCCCTTGTAGGGGCGGTGCCCCCGTGCGGGCCCTGGTTAGGGGGGTCAAAGATTGTAGCAGGCTTTTAGAGAACTGGTATCAACTCGGATTTGGAATTGTCAATTAAGTTGACATCAATGAACGTTGCCGTATCTTGATGTTCGACTTTGTGCTGCGATGCAAACAATAAATATTAAAAGAATACAGCAACTATGAACTCACCAACTGCACGGAAACAAATTATTTTCGTAGATTCTGCCGTAGAGGATTATCAACACCTATTAGATGGTGTAGAGAGCGAGGCAAAAATAGTTATTTTAGACGATCGGCTGAGCGGCATCGCACAAATTACCCAAGTATTAGCAGCCGAAAGTAATATTGCAGCAATTCATATTATTTCTCACGGTAGCCCCGGTAAGATCGAGCTGGGTAGAGAAAAGGTCGATCGCGATTATCTAGAAAAATTCAGCACTCAACTCCAACAGTGGAGAAATGCGTTTACAGCAAAGGCAAACATACTCTTATACGGTTGTGAAATAGCCGCTCGTGAAACAGGCAAAAACTTTATCAAACGATTTAGCGAGCTTGCAGGTGTCAGTATTGCCGCCTCCGCCACCCCCACCGGCAGCAGCGAATTAGGTGGAGACTGGAAGCTAGAAGTACAAACAGGTGCGATCGAAGCCGCAGTAACATTTCATCCCAACACCCTCAAAACCTACAGCGGCGTACTAGGCTTCGCCACCTATGTCACCTTCGCTACTGGCATTAGCCCCTACTCCGTCAGCATCGGCGACATCAACGGCGACGGCAAACCTGACTTAGCTGTGGCGAACGCGGGCAGCAACAGTGCCTCCATCCTGCTCAATACCACTACCGCCGGAGCCACCCCCCCCACCTTCTCCCCCCAAGTCACCTTCGCTACTGACCGTTACCCCTACTCCGTCAGCATTGACGACATCAACGGCGATGGAAAACCT
>JBOFTL010000142.1:0-3707 GCA_051652045.1 Microcoleus sp.
CAATTTGATTTCGCCGATCCGACAAAAAACCGTTTTGGTTTCTTTGGTTTGCGTGCGTAACTCTCGATAAGGACTTCAGTCATTACTGCGAAACAAATCGACTAGAATCGAGCTTATTTCATTTTGCGCGAATCACTCACCGTTGCAGGTTCTTCGATTGTCAAAGCGGCTTCATTTTCTTCGCTGGTGCGAATGCGAACTGTTCGAGTCACTGGAATCACAAACAATTTACCATCTCCAACCGTTCCTGTTTTCGCTGTTGACACGATCGTATCAACAACCGCATCAACTTGGTCGTCATTGACAACGATTTCAATTCTAACTTTAGGCAGAAAGTCAACTGTAAAAGGTTTGCCTTCCATATCTAACAGACCCAAAAAAGCTAGAGGTCTGCCTTTTTGCCGCCCGAATCCCTTCGCACCGGTGACAGTCATTCCTTGAATCCCTAGTTTGACTAAGGCTTCCTTGACAGCATCCAATTTACCAGGCTGGATAATTGCCAGAATCAATTGCATAGATTTCAATTACCTATCGAGATTTAGAGGAAGGCGCGCGATCGCGTAAGGGATGACTGATATCCGGCGGCAAAAATAGAGGTTTGCCTTTGATTAAACTGTCTCCAATCAGGTAAGCAAATCCGCCGACAAAGAAGGCGATCGAAATTCCGATCGCAGTCAAAGAATTTGTTTTGGCACTACCAGATCCAGTCAAACCGTAGTAGAAAATGCCACATACCATGAGTAAATTCATGACTAAACCCAACACTGGAATCACAACTGTTTTAAGTGGGTTGTGTTCCTCATCTAGCAAATGCTTTAGAGTAGCAATTAGCGTCACGCCGCAGGTAATTCCGTACAGCATAAACGTGCCGATATTAGAAACTAATGTCACGATCGTCACGTTATCCACACTTTGCACTGCATAGGCACCGATCGAAGCTGAGAGTGCAGTCAGAAAATAAATCCCGATGTGAGGCGTGTTGTAGCGCCCGTGTAAAAAGCCAAATACGGCTGGCAATTCGCGATCGCTCCCCATCGCGTAACTGATCCGAACGCCCGTTGACAGCGACGATAGGGCCGTTCCAATCAATGCCATGACAACGGTACTGGCGATCGTAATTTGCAATAAAAAACCGTTACCAAACAGCAGCGTATCTCCCAAAATTTTCGCGATATCGCCAATGGGCGCACCCGATGATAATGCTGCGGCAAATCCCGTTACTGTTTTGCCGTCAACGGTTGCAGTGTATTGGTCGCCGATGAAAAAATTAGCTGCAAAATACTCAAAGAAATAGCAGATACAAGCCTGAATAAATAAAGATAGAATTACACCCCGAGGAATATCGCGTTGGGGATTAATTGCCTCGCCCGCCATCGCCGTTGCTGATTCAAATCCGACAAGTAAAAGAATGGCTATAGTCGCCTGATAAATCAATCCTGATAAATCGTGAGGTACTACTACGCTGATGGCATTTGCGTGTTCGTAATTCACATTTGGATGACCCAATCGGTAAACAATCATCAACAATCCCAGCAAGGTGAGAGAGGTAATTTGCACGATGTTGATGATGATATTTATCAGAGTAGAACCAGTAACGCCCATCAAGGCAATACCGCCCACTAGCCCGGTAAAGATAAAGCAAATTAAGGATTTACTGAACCAATCATTTGCAAAATCTGGGTTAAACAACTGCCCGATATAAACGACTAGCGTTCCCATGAAGCTAATCATAATTCCGGGATAAACCCAGTAATACAAGTGTGCGGCCCAGCCGGTGACAAACTTTGCCAAACGCGCCAAACGAAAGTGTTTGTGTTCCTCTTTTGCTAAGATTGCTGCTTCGGCATAGTAATAGGAACTGCCCGCACCAGCTTCGGGGTAAGCTTTAGAAAGAGTTGCATAACAGCTTGCTGTCAGCAGGGCAATACAAGTTGCTAGAGCGATGGCGGCCCACATATTTTTAGCGGAATCCGGCGGGGCTTGCAGTTGGTATGTCGTCCACAAAAAAGCCCCCGGCGCAATCAGCGCCATCGCGTTAATCGTAATTCCTACCAGTCCTAGGGTAGGTTTGAGTTTTCCATTAGAGTCGGTCATGGGATTTTTGATTTTTGATTTTTGATGTGAGGACGATTCCCTCGATAGATACGCGAGTCCCTGACCAAATTGCTCGATCGTCCCTTTGATTTCTGGCATCCGTCTTTTTGGATACAAACTTCTGTTTAATGGCGAATACTAAATCGTGCTGTATTGTAAAATACAATACTTGCTCTTAAGTTATGCTTAATTTCGCTATAAGCTTTGTCGTGTATAAATTTGGAGAAATATTAATTTTGCGCGTTCGATCGCACTTGCAGACCTTTGCCGAGTCACGGCCGATCGAAGTTCAAGTATTTTTTTTTAAATTCTGTATCTTATGATACAAAATATTATTTTTTTTGTGTTTACTATAAGCAAGGAGTAAATACCTATGGCAAATCCAAAAGCCAGAAGTGTAAGAATTCTTTTAAATTCAGGCGGTTGCATCTATCGATCGAACTCTCAAAACTGCAAAGGTGTTATCAGTTGAAGAGCGATCGAATTTCTTCATGCATTGCTCCCAAAGAGCAGTGAAGATTCGTTCGGCGATCGGATTTCTCTAACCGCATCTAACCCTTGTATTTTTAATCCGCATCAGTCCTGCCCCGCGCTGAAAAAAATTAAAGTCAAGCTCAGGAGCGATCGTGCATACGGATACAGCCTCGGACAGCATTCAGTAACTGAAGTGCTAAAAAAAACGAGCGACAAAAAACACCAATTATCAACTTTATCGACCATTTTCAGAGCAAAATTTCTTAGCCAGATATGACTGTTAACTCCTAGAAATACAACCTCGCAATAGCGCAGCGGACTAACTAAAGTCCTCACTACAAACTAAAAGCGCCAGCCCGAACCAAAACATTTGTTCGCAACCCGATGACCGCATTTTGTAAAATTACTAACTTGAGGAAACCAGACCATGAGTGGGAATAAATCGCGCTTCCAAGCAATTACTCAAATTACCGAGCGCAAAACACATTCGCCAAAAACTCCCAGCCGCTTAGAAGAACTGTGGGCAATAGATGTATTTACCCTCAGTAAAATGCAGGCTTGCCTGCCAAAAGATGTATTTAAATCTATCAAAAATACAGTACAAACCGGTGGCAAATTAGATGTATCTATAGCCGGTATTGTTGCCGCTGCTATGAAAGATTGGGCAATTTCTAAAGGCGCACTTTACTACGCTCACGTCTTCTACCCCATGACTAACATCACCGCCGAAAAACACGACGGTTTCGTCTCGGTACAAGGCGACGGTTCAGTCATCACCGAATTTACTGGCAAAGTATTAGTCCAAGGCGAACCCGACGGTTCCTCCTTCCCCAACGGCGGCATCCGCAATACCTCCGCAGCCCGCGGCTACACCGCTTGGGATGTCACCAGCCCCGCCTACGTCATGGAAACAGATAACGGCGTAACTCTGTGCATTCCCACTGTTTTCATTTCCTGGACGGGCGAAGCTTTAGACAAAAAAACGCCTCTGCTGCGTTCCAATGCGGCCATGAACACTGCCGCCACTCGCCTGCTGAAACTGTTGGGTCACAAAGAAATAGCGACAGTTAACTCTAGCTGCGGTCCGGAACAAGAGTATTTCTTAGTCGATTCTCATTTTGCTCACAGCCGCCCCGATT
>JBOFTL010000143.1:0-2797 GCA_051652045.1 Microcoleus sp.
ATGAGTTCCGAGTTTTTGGTCAGCGTCTCGGAAATCGCGATCCGCTTGGCACCCGAACTGAAATATGTTGCCAGTTCGCTGAGTTCGCCGCGCTGCAAGAAGCGGTCTTGCTGTTCAGCTTGCGAAATCGTTGCGACTGGTACAGTTTGATATAGTTGCGGACGTGCAACTGAGCTTCCACCACTTGCCTTAACAGTCATTAGACTACATCGCTCCCTATCTAGATCTTTGCAGTATTTACCAGACTAACCTTGCCAAGCCTCGCGGGTAACAGGTCAAAACAAGCCTCCGTGCAGCTTTTCCCAAACTCCCGACTTGAGAGGGGGAGGTTTCCAGGGAAGATTTTCTGCCCTTTTCCCTCTCTTCATTGCCCGATCGGTTTGCTGCACGCAGTCATGTCAGGCATTGTGCTTTTTGCATTTTGCCTTTTCCTGGCTTGAGGTTTTAGCCTACTTACTTTCTCAGATTAAAATGTTTTGGGTTCATCACCCTAAATTTGTTAAAACCCTGCCGAGACTTATTGTATAGATTTCAGAGTGCGTAAATGAGAAATAATGATAAGTTTTATTACAAAGGCGGGAAATAGCAGGGGAAGGGCAAGGCTGTAAGATTTACTTTGCGACCGATCGTCCGTCGCCAACACCCCAAACACCCGTTACCGATCGCCCTTGTTTATGGATACCAAGACCGAGATTAGCGCTGCCGTGAGGCGGCTGTACGATACTTTTCCGTTTCCGCCAGATCCCTTGTCCGACGAGCCACCACCCGGTTATAACTGGCGCTGGAGTTGGCCTGACGCTTACAGTTTTTGCACCGGACAAAAGCCGCCAAAATTGGATATCCGAATTTTGGATGCCGGCTGCGGCACCGGTTCGAGTACCGATTATTTGATCCACCTCAACCCAGAAGCGTCGGTAACGGCGATCGACCTGAGTTCCGGTGCTTTGAAGGTAGCACAGGAGCGCTGCAGGCGTTCTGGCGCGCGCGAAGCCGATTTTCGCCACCTCAGCTTGTACGATGCTGCCGAGTTGGAGGGCGAGTTCGATTTGATTAACTGCGTCGGCGTGCTGCACCACTTGCCCGATCCGATCCGGGGAATTCAAGCCTTGGCGGCAAAATTGGCTCCCGGTGGCTTGATGCACGTGTTTGTCTATGCCGAATTGGGCCGCTGGGAAATCGAGCTGATGCAAAGGGCGATCGGGCTGCTCCAAGGCAACAAAAAAGGCGATTATGCTGATGGTGTGAAAGTCGGCCGTGAAATCTTTGCTTCTTTACCAGAAAACAACCGTCTTGTCAAGTACGAAAAACTGCGTTGGGCAGGAGAAAATCAGCGGGATGAATGTTTTGCCGATATGTACGTTCACCCGCAGGAAATTGATTATAATATCGAGACTTTGTTCGAGTTAATCGATGCTTCGGGATTGGAATTTATCGGTTTTTCCAATCCGGGATACTGGCAGTTAGAAAGGCTGTTGGGTAAAGCGCCGGAGTTGATGGAAAGAGCTCAGAATTTGACAGAAAGAGAGCTGTATCGATTAATTGAATTGTTGGATACGGAAATCAGCCATTACGAATTTTTCTTGGGGAAAAAACCGTTAGTAAAAGTTGATTGGTCTGATGATACAGTGCTTTTGAATGCAGTTCCTGAATTGAGTGCTTGCATTCACGGTTGGCCGAGCCAGCAAGTGTTCGATCGCGATTATCAATTGGTGAATTTGTCAAGTGCGGAGTTTGAATTTTTGCAGGCTTGCGCACCCCCACCCCCCCCAGCCCCCCCTTACCAAGGGGTGGAGCAAGAGGTAGCATCGAAGACTATCGGGGAGATTTTGGCGGATGTGGAGATTGGGTTGGATGGAGTGCGATCGATCTTATCAAAACAGCTCATTTTGCTGACGCCAAAATAGAACTTAACCAAAGATGAGAAACCGGGTTTTTTCGATAATATTTAGTTGTGTCCGACAAATTTGTTAAAAAACCCGGTTTCTTTGCCGCAGTGTATAATTCCTGTTAATCTTATTCCAAGATAAATCTAAAATCGCATGACTTTTCAGCTTAGCACCGCGATCGAACAACGCCTGAAAGCATCGCCATCTGAGATAGCGGAATTTTGCCAGCGCTGGAATATTATTGAATTAGCTTTATTCGGTTCAATCTTGCGAGATGACTTCCGTTCCGATAGCGATATAGACATTCTGGCAAGCTTTTCGCCCGATTGTTGCTGGAATCTTTTCGATTTGATGCAAATTCAAGAACAGTTAGCAAACCCAAAATCGAGAGAATTATTATGTCACAGCAAAACTTGCCTGAAGACAGCGAATTCGCTTGCCCGAATTCCGACTCACCGGAAGCATCCGAAATGGAATCCTGCCAGCAGGATGCCTTGCCTCCGACGGAAGATTCACCGGAATCCTTGCCCGACGAAAACGCATCCGCCAGCCTCGAAAATGTTCCCCCCACTGACGCACCGACAGGCTTGTCCGAGGAAAACGCACTTGCTACAAACCCCCAAAGAAAACTGCCCCAAAGGCAAATCGAAAGCAGCATCGGAACGGGATATCGTGTGCATCACGGTAACGGGTTCGCCCGAAGGCGTCAGGGAAACTCTACTGACTTTGTACCGCTTGGGATTTGCGGAATTTAACGATTGGAGTCCGGCACAGCGGGCGGTGAATCCACAACAAGTGATGAGCGTGCTGATTCGCCGTCGGAAGCGAAAAGCTTAAGTGTTGGTTGCTTCCCAGGCTGGCAATCTGGGAAGCAAATCGAGGGATTTGGGCGGGCGATCGGTTGTTGCGAG
>JBOFTL010000144.1:0-4259 GCA_051652045.1 Microcoleus sp.
CCCGAATTGCGCTGTAGTTTTGGCAATCGGGCGATCGTTGCCGATCTAGTCGTTTTTCTCTTGACACAGATTCCTTTTACTGAGACGGGTGAAGTTCCCGATAGGTTTAATTTACCACCCGATTGGATCGTTGAAATTCTTTCACCCGAGCAAAAGCCTAATAAAGTTATTGGGAATATTCTGTATTGCCTGAATTTTGGCAGCCGGCTGGGCTGGTTTCTCGACCCCGATGATAGCAGTATTTTAGTTTTTATGCCCGAACAGCAACCCCGTTTGTATTTGGGAAATGAAGTATTGCCCGTATTAGAAGATATTCCACTGCGATTAACGGTCGAGCAGGTTTATGGTTGGCTGAAAATGCAATAGGTTGGGAGTTCGATCGATCGCTTATACCAAACGAAGCTTGTAGCAAACTTTAATATGCGATCGACTCTATTCCTGAGTCAAAATATCTAAAAATTCTCGAACAACGCGATAAACAAAAAACTCGATCGAACAAGCCCTCTTCCAGGCAGAGAAAAGGGCTATTTGTATTTGTCGATCGAACAAATAGACGAACTACCCGACGCTCATTGCTGCGCAAAACGTCTAATTTCGCCACTTGCCTCTCTCGCAGGTAGACTTGCGCTTTTGGTGCTTTGGGCTTACACATCGTCGTCTGTTCGTCTGAATAAAGTTCAGTTACCTTTTTTGAGCCTTTAACATTTCAATTCGCTTAAGGCTGGCGATCTCTCAACCAATTGGTTAAATCTGAAGCTTCGGAAAAGTCCAAAAGTGCTTCTCCTAAATCCTCTAATTCTTCTACGGATAAAGTCTGAATTTGCTCGCGGATTTCAGGTGCGATCGAACCAATGCGTCGAGTCAACAGCCGACTGAGGAACAACAGCGCCTCATTTTTCCTTCCTTCAATAAGACCATCTTCGCGAATTTCTTGGTAAATCACAGAGCCGCGCATAGTTTCTTTCCTAAATAGTTGTCTGATTAAGTCTTTTTCAAATCTCAAACCTGCCAGCACTTGGGTGCAAGCGAGTAAATCCGCTTGTTGAGTAGGTTCTTCTATTGTATCAATCGCAGAAGCTATTTGCTCTAACAAAGTGCGCGGGGAGTTGGTTTGAGATAGCGTCGCCAATGGAAGCAAGCCGGGGACGGATAGCAGTAAAGCGGGGTCTTGTTCCCACAAGCGAATAACTCGATAACCGTGTCGGGTGTTCGTGTCTGCGTACTCCGATACAAACACTTGTTCTGAGGCTGTTTGCTGCAAAAAGATTACGACTTGATTGATGGCACAGAAGTATTGCCGTTTGAGCCTGACGTAGTAGTCTAGCATCCTGAAGGCGATCGGCGGGTCGGAATAAGGTCGCGTTTCAAATTCTAGATGCAGGATTTGGTTATCCGCTTGCAGGAAGACGAGAGAATCGGCTCGAATGGGTTCTTGAATTAGTTCAGTTTTGAGTACCTCAATGTTAGTCGGTTCGTCAATTGGTAGCAGCCAGCTTACGAAGGCGGCGGGGAATTTTTCGGCTAGATATTTGCAGGTGTTGTCGTAGGCCAAGGAAGTTGGGTTGTGAAAGGGGACTAGAAGAGTTTAGCCTTAGGAGAATCTAAATCGTTTGGCAATTTCAAGCTCGATCGCAAAATGATATTAAACCCGAAAACTCGCTTACAAAACAATCCTTTTCCTCCTCCGCATCCATCCCTTACGACATTCCTCAGCCACTAACAACAGCGGCGGACATAACAGCAACCCCGCCCATTGTGGCAGCGTCAGCGGTGCAGTGGCAAAAACTTTCTGCAAGAAAGGAATGAAAATAATCGCTAAAATTAACAGCCATTCCGCCGCAATTCCCGGCCACATTAACCGATTGGAAAAGAAGCCTAACCGCCATATCGAAATTCGTTCCGATCGACAGGCAAAAACATTCCCCACTTGACAAGCCACGATCGAAGCCAGCGTCACCGTCATTGCTTGATGGTACAGCGCTGTCACCGCCGGATCGGCCGTGCGAGACAAAATCGCCGGCGTGATGGCTTGCAACTCGGCTAGCGAGTACCCGTGACTCCACCATACCGCCATAAATGCCAGCATCCCGATCGCCCCTTCGATCGCCCCTAAAAATATGTAGGAACGTGCCAACAGCCAGAAATCCAGCAACGGCTGCGCGTGAGAACGCGGCGGCTGCAGCATCGAACCGGCTTCCGGGCGTTCTGCCCCCAAGGCTAAGGCAGGTATCATATCAGTTCCCAGGTCGATCGCCAGGATTTGCATGATTGTCAGGGCCGGAGGTATCTTGAAGGCCACCATTGACAGAAACGGAACGACTTCCGGAACGTTGGAAGCCAAAATATAGGTCATGAACTTGCGGATGTTTTGATAAATAGAACGTCCTTGTTCGATCGCGCTGACGATCGTCGCAAAGTTATCGTCAATCAACACGATATCCGCCGCTTCCCGCGCCACGTCAGTCCCGCTGATGCCCATCGCGATGCCGATATTCGCCGCCCTTAAGGCCGGTGCATCGTTGACCCCATCTCCCGTCACGGCAACGATGTGACCCAGACTTTTGTAGGTTTCTACCAAGCGCAGTTTCTGTTCCGGCATCATCCGGGCAAACACCAATCCCTTGTGGGGGCGGTGGAGGATTTGGCGCAATTGCGCGTCGGAAAGTTGCCCCATTTCATCCCCCGTCACCACTCGCGCCTTACCCTCAACCAATCCGATGTTGCGGGCGATCGCTTCTGCTGTCAAACCGTAATCCCCCGTTACCATCGTTACGGCAATGCCCGCTTTGTGGCACAGGGCGATCGCCCCGGCAACCTCCGGACGCGGGGGGTCCAGCATTCCGGTTAAACCGACAAAGATCAGGTTTTCTTCCAGTTGGGGCGATCGACCCGCCAGAAGTTCGTCCCCGCCCTTGCGGGCTGCTACGCCCAACACCCGGAATCCTTGACCCGAAAGGCGATCGTTGGCTGCGGTAATCTCCGCCCGATCGTCCTCGGTGAGTTCCTCGATCTGACCCTCGCGCAGGATCGATCGGCAATGGCGCAAGACTTCCAAGGGCGCGCCTTTAGTAAAGCTGAGGTAGGGATATTCGTTAGGCCAGATTTCGGATAAGTGCCAATCGAGAACCACCGTCATCATCCGCCGCCTCGAATCGAACGGCACTTCGCGCCTGCGGGGCGATCGACCCTGCAGTTCCTCCGGATTCAAACCCCCTTTAATCGCCGCCACCAGCAGTGCCGCTTCCGTGGGGTCGCCGATTTCCTGCCAGCGACTGGGGTCGGTCAGGTGGATTAACTTGGCGTTGGAACAGAGGGCGGCCCCCGCCAGGAGGAGGTGAACTTGCCAACTTGCCTCGGTTTCCGAGAGAATTCGCACTTCTCCCGCCGGATCGTAGCCGACTCCCGTGACTTCAATTTCGCGAGTTTGGCGATCGCGCGAGGGAATCCACAGCGATTTCACCGTCATCTCGTTCTTTGTCAGCGTCCCGGTTTTATCGGTACAAATCACCGTCGTCGCACTTAAAGTTTCCACCGAAGACAGGCGGCGGACTAAGGCATTGCGCCGCGCCATCCGCTTGACGCCGATCGCCAGGGCTAGCGTCACCGTCGGTAGCAAGCCTTCCGGCACTAAGGCGACAATAATGCCAATGGCAAAAACAAAACTTTCCTTGACTTCCATTCCCACCAGCAGGGAAGTGAGGGCGAACACCAATGCGCCGACGCTGAGGGCAATGAAGGTAATGACGCGGACGATGCGGGCGATTTGAATTTCCAGCGTGCTCGGTTCCCGCTTCACCATTGTGGTGAGGTGGGCGACGTGTCCGAATTCTGTCTGGGTTCCGGTGGCGTAAACGACGGCGAGTCCGCGACCGGCGGCGACGCTAGATCCGGCAAAAATCAGATTCCGCACCTCGGCTGGGCGCACTCGTTCGATCGTGACGGGGTTGGCGTGGCGGGCGACGGGGAGGGATTCGCCCGTGAGGACGGAGACATCGACGTAGAGGCTTTGGACTTCCAAGAGTCGGGCATCGGCGGAAATGCGATCGCCCTCTTCCAGTTGCACTACATCGCCGGGGACTAACTCTCGCGCCGGAATCATCTTCAGCGTGCCGTCGCGGTAAACGCGCACTTGGGCGGGCAGTACGTTTTTCAAGGCTGCTAGGGCCCGTTCGGCTTGGAATTCTTGCCAAAAACTAAAGACGGCGTTAATTAAAATCACCGTCCAAATTGCCCAACCCAGTTCCGGGGTGCGGGAAATA
>JBOFTL010000145.1:0-2182 GCA_051652045.1 Microcoleus sp.
AGTATTGTAGATGATACTCAAGTAGTTGCTCCTACAGGACTGTTCGCAGTATTCACCAGCGTACTTGCAGGCTGCTATAAATTTTTCAAAAACTTCACCCAAACAGGATATAAATTAATGTTTAAAATTATCGACAAAGTAAAACAATTTTTGGGCAACACGCGGGAACATAAAAATGAGGAAGAAGTCCCAAATTTTAATTCAGCAGTTCAAGCGCCAACAAAACAAGTTACTAACCCTCAGCAACAACTTGATTCTCAACTAGATAACGCAACGCTGACAGCGCCAAAAATAAAAGTTACTAGCCTCCAGCAACAAATTGATTCCCAACCAGACAACGCAACGCTGACGTTGCGACCTCGCGGTTTTGAATGCGAAGGACCGCTTGTTATTAACCGTCCGATTATTTTAGACGGACAGGGCGCAACTATTTGGGTGCTTAAAGGACCTGTGGTATCAATTCAGTCCGATGGAGTTAGCCTGGGAAATCTGAGAATTGAAGTTACAGGAGAAGAAGGCAGTAGTAATCCTGAAGAGAATTGTGCCATTCTGGTTCGATCGGGACAAAACTTACAGTTTGATGATATTGAAGTGCGAGGAACAGTCATGGGATTACCAGCAGAAGAAGGCGAGTGGAAGTATCCAAACCCACTGCATCTCGGGCAACTTGCTCACGGCAGCGAACACGATTTACTCCTGCGAATTATAGTTCCAGTTGCTTGTAAAATTGTGTCAGATGTATCGGGAATAGAAATTGAACCGCGCAATCTTACTCCAGGACCTAATGAGATTCGGATTCATATAGAAAAACTTCCTAAAGATACCTTTCTCGATGGCAGTATTTTTCTGGTTTCAGCATCTTTGAAGCGACGCATTGCTTTAACTGCCCGTATTCTCTCTTTACCTAACATTCAAATTTTGCCCAGTCAGAACATTATTTGGGAACCGGAAGATTGGTCAAATTTTGTAGCGGGCCAACTAACTCTATCTTTTGATTCTGAACCGATTATGGTTGTATCGCAGCCATTAACCTCTCCTTTGCCATCCGCTGATATTACAGTACCCCCAACATATCCTGAATCCGAAGAGGAAGTGCTCTCGGGCCAGCCTTCAGATATGCGACAACCACCTAAAATACGTAGGGGCGATCGACCTAACCCTGAGATTTTCAAGTCGCAGGAGCAAAGTGGGGCTTCTGTAGATATCGATCGGGATGTAATCGATACCCCTAGCTTCGAGCAACCTCAAATTTCTGACATATTCATTCAAAATCAAAAAAATATCGAGAGTCAGCCTTGTTCTTCAGACTCTTCCAGTATTTCACAGCCTGCTGCACATTCATCTCGTCAGGCGCGAGCGTACCTCATTAACCCTATATTTAACTCAACTCCTACCTCTAGTGTTCCTCTGGAAAACCCAGAAAGTGATGAGCCTGGATCTTCTGTAAAGGGCGATAGAAACCCTCACTCTTCCTAGATAATTACACCAGATGTCAGCCCTTTCAATGAACAATTCATTTTAACTGAGATCTTGCACCTTTCTCAATAAAAAACCAGAACCCTCGAGCTGGCGTCGATCGAATAACCAAAAACCTACCTTTTCCAGGCTTAATAACATTGCTGCAAGATCTCAGTTTTAACTGAAATGAGGATGCCTTTTACAGTTTTAGTTAGTTGGAATGGCAAGTTTTGTCGGGGCGATCGTACATTCAGATCTTGTCCGGTTTGTGGTGACGTACTCGCTCTCATTTTGATGCTTAGATATTGGTGAATCGTGCCGACTGTGCGCCCAATTCCGACAGTGGTATTGCGTCATTCGAGGCAATCTTGTCACAAACTTGCTCTTGGGCCGAGGTGGTGGATCGCAATGCTATCCGGGCGCGGATAGGGCGAAAAAAGCGCGCGCTAAAACTCCAAATGTTGCACGGCCCGCCGCTTAGTTTCCTCCCCGCGCCTGTCAGATCTTGCCTTAGTCGTAGGGGAAGCATGACCCGCCAACTTCTGCACCGTAACAATATCCACCCCAGCATCGAGGAGGTCCGAGCAAAACGTGCGCCGGAAATCGTGGGGACTAAAAGACTCCACCCCAGCAAGTTTAGCCCGTCGCTGCACGATCTTCAACACGCCATCCTCCGTCATCCGCCGGTGCTGAATTTCTCCCCCCTTCCGAATCGGGTACAACA
>JBOFTL010000146.1:0-6263 GCA_051652045.1 Microcoleus sp.
TGTTCCCTAATGCTGAATTAACGCCGCCTGCCTTGGCTGTAAATAGTACTGAACATGGTGTGTTGGCACAGCAGATCTATAAAGATTTGATTGGCACTTGGGAGGGTGCAGTCAAAGTGTACCGATATTTCTATTTTCAAAGCAAAGATTATCTGCGTTGTTGTGTTTTGTAAATATGTCAAAACATAAAGGCGGCAGAGTCCCCGGTGGAGCACCCAACAAAGTTCCAGACGAGTTGAGAACCATCCCAACCTCGATCGCATTTCATCCTGATCTGCTCAAAGCCATTGACACGTTGCCCGCAGTTCAGCAAAAGAAAATCTCTAGATCGCGCCTCATTAATGCCGTGCTCCGGCAACGGCTTGGCCTTCAGGATCCAGATTATTCTGAAAGTGATATTGATGCGATCGTTGGGAAATTGTACGGTTAGTTTTTTTGTAATTTTTGGAGAAAGATGTGGCTAGCGATCCGCTCAAAGAATTATATTTAAAGGAATCCAAAATCCAATGAAATCTTTACGGCCTGCAATTGTAATGTCAGATGTTGAATATGTTCAATGGTTGAACTCAATTGGGACTGAGCAACAAATTTGTTTGTCGCAAGAATTTCACCCAGCGAGCAATATGATTCTTGATATTAATAAAGAATATTGGGATTATAAATATGTTAGGGTCTATCGAGATACAAATGGGAAGCTAAATCTATTTGATGGGTTTGAGTCTAAAACAATTAGAGAAGATGGGAGAAGATGCTATTCAGGTGGAGCAGAAAAAGAAGAAAAATTTCATTTGTGGGGGAAAGTTTTTGCAGCCCGTATAGTTCCTTTGCATCATGAAATATTGCCCAAAAGAACATGGGATGAAATACGAGATCTTCCTGCTAGAAATGATTTTGCAGAAACAGATATCCCGTTGTATGAACCAAACTGGTGTGGCGATCGCGTGTTTTTAATGAGCGATCGCCCTCATCTAAAATCAAAATCCTTGCTTTTAGACAAATTTCTTGGCTATTCAAAGAAAGTCAATGAGGGGCATTTGCTAACGCTATTCCCTGGCGAACATGAAAATATTTATGATTTCCAAGAATGGTGGGAGAAGAATAAAGATCAATATCCCGGCTGGCGTTTTCTGTATAGCGAGCCCGTAAATCCTTAGAAAATTTTAGAGAGAAATAAAGTGAGTAAAACTGGCGTTGATTTAGTTATTAAAGATTTTTGCGTAAATCAAGTCAAATGGCGATCGCTGACTTCGCGAATGTCTTGATGGAAATAAAGTATGTATATCCAGATATATTTAATTCTGTCAGAGAAAGAGTTGAGGATTGGAAGAATTTCTTTGATGAAAACATGCAAAAAGATTGGCTCAATTTGTGGAAAAATAATAAAACAAATTAAAGGAGGAAAATATGAATCAGCAGATTTTCAATGAAGTGACTCAAAAAATCAATCAAAATATTGCGACAGAAGATGATTATATTGCCTTGATTAAAGAGATTTTTTCGCCATCAGCTTGGGCTATAGAGTCTTGCATTGGTCTTTTTAAGTCTCATTTTGCAATGACAGGGGATTTGCAAAGGTCTTTTGATAATGTTGCCGAAACTTATAGAAAAACTGTTGTAGGAGATTAAATTTATGAGTAATATTTTCGAGGAAGTGCCAACGCCTGATGCTGCGGCGATGATTAGTTTTAATCGCGTAAGTGGTGGCAATACAGCTTTGTTTGGTAGTCCTTTCTTGCATCAGGGATATATCATGATGAGAGTCAAGGGTTGCGAAGTTAAACGATCACATGGCCGCACCTGGTATTTTGGGCGACATGAATATCTCGAAGTTGCAATGTCTTATTCCCAATTTGCGGAAGCCATTACTGCCATGAATATTGGGGATGGCGTTCCCTGCACTATGATTCACTTGCAGGGGGCAGGGCAATTCCCGCCAGTAGAACTCCATGATGAGCGATCGCTATTTGATAAAGAAATCTCTGACGATGCCCAAAAAGCGACTGATGCGATTAAGGATGCGATCGCCGCTCTATCCGATGTGAAAATGTCGGCAAAAGACCGGGAAATCTTGCGGGGTAAATTGGCGATCGCGCAAAGAGCTTTGTCCGATAGTATCCCGTTTGTGGCGGAACAATACGGCGAATATATGGACAAAATAGAGCAAAAGGCCAAAACCGAAATTGTATCATACCTAGACATGACTGCGCATCAATACGGTGTTCAAGCCATGCAAGCGCTAGCGTTGCCAGAAGGAGAAAAAAATGAGCTACGACATTGACTTGATAGACCCAATCTCGCGCCAAGTTTTGCAACTGGATGAGCCCCACCAGATGAAAGGTGGAACCTATGCGGTAGGTGGAACTACGGATGCATCTATCAATATTACTTACAACTACTCCAAGCACTATTATCGTGTAATCTGCCCAGAGAAAGGAATACGATCGCTTTATGGGACAACTGGCGCAGAAAGTATCCCTATTCTGAAAGCAGCGATCGCGCAATTGGGCGACGATATAGATCCAGATTACTGGCAACCAACGGAAGGTAACGCAAAACGGGCTTTAACTCAGCTCCTGGCCTTGGCTCAACTTAGGCCAGATGGGGTGTGGGATGGGGACTAAACTTACCTGCCCAAAATGCGATCGCCCTGCCCCCCACAAAGACTGGCTAAACCCCAGCACAGGCAAACAGCGTTATCGTTGTCCAGATTGCGGCCATACCTTCTATCCTGGAGCCGTTCGCGGTCGCCCTCGCAGTAGCGCACCGAAGGATCTGGACGGTGCCCAGTGGTCGCGAGTTGATTGGATCCGCAGGAAACTCGAAAAAAATCAAACTCATGAAGGGGTTGAAGCGGCGATCGTTTCTCTTCAGAAAGAACTTGAGGAGGGAAACCCTTACGCACAAAGGTTTTTACACGAATTGCGACGAAGTATTAATGGGGATGAAATTAATCTGATAAAGTAGGGTATACTCTTATTAAGAGTTAGAGAGATAGAGAGATGAAAAGCCAAATTAAGGCAATTGTTCAAGTCAAAGAAGTAGCTGTAATTTTCGATCAGTGCTCAGCGTTTACTCGTTATCCAATTTTCGACACGCTGAGGGATGCGATCGCGCATCCAGCCGATAACGCCTTGGATGCAGCATTAGATCAGGACATGGAGGCGTTCGAGTTGGCGAGTTTGCAGCTTCAAGCGGCGATCGCCCGTGTGAATACGATGCTTTTGGACGCAACGAAAGACCCGTCAGAACCGGATACTAATTCGAGAATCTTGGGCTGGGTCCAGACCCTAATTTCAGCTAATGCGGTGCTATTGCAAGCGGAGCCAGTGGTCCCGGTTCCAGTGGTTGAGAATGAGTCAAAACTCTTTGAGTTGACCGTTTTAACTCATTCCAATCCTTCGTACAAAATTTTGGTTCAGCGCTGTGCTGGCGATTCTGCGCAGGCTGATCGGCTTATTCGATACGAACAAGAGAAGGACCGGAGTCAGTCTTATGCGCAGGCAACCCGTGCCGCAATTTCAAGACTAGAACGCGATCGTTGTGCAGTGTAGTTTTTGTAACCCTAGATGATTTTGTTGGAGAAGCACGATTGCTTATCGTAGTAAGACCTAATCAGTTTACTTATTTTGTTGATGTTGTTTTAGTCCAGAGTTGGGGCGAAGTTTCTGCTTCCGCTATAAGCCAAAAAGTTAATACTTTTGATTGTGCGTTCTCTGACAAAATGCCAGCACAACAACGATGGAATGAAGCGATCGCAATCTCGAAACAACTTTTCCCAGAAGTCATTCAGAAATATACAGACTGGTCTGAAGAAGTCCTCAGCGACAAACCAACACAAAGAATTAGATGAACTACCCCTGGAGATAAATAAATGAGCAACAAAATCACAATCAAACTAACTTCTGGCTGGTGCCCTAGCCTGTATAGGGATGAGGAAGGCTATGAGGGGTGGACTGCTGATGTTTTGGAGAATCCAGGGACGCCGCCAGTTGGCCATGGGAAGACGAAAGAAGAGGCGATCGCTTGTCTATTTTTGAGACTCATGAGGGCGGGTTATGGCGATCGTTTTAAAGATGTTTCAGTTGTTGAGTTTGTGTTCCCATCCGAACATTAATGATCCAATTTGTTCAATATCATGTTTTGATTTATCCCAGAAAAGATTTTTTTGTTCTTTCCATTGTATAGCTAGGTACTGTTTAAGTAATCCTCCTGCTGCAATCATTCGCATACCTTGAAGCTGACGTGTATATTCCAAAAACCATTCACGATCAGCAACAAGATCACTTTCTTTTGTCACGTATTTCATGACTTCTGGGACTAACTCCATCGGGTATCTTCCTTGCTTAACTGCTCTCACATCCAAAATTGGCTTGTAGTCTACTTTTAAGGCTTTTTGCCACATCGATACCCATTTGTTTTGATTCACGTAGTTTCTTCCACTGAAGAAAGAAGGAGGAACCATCATGAGGCAATGACAATGAGAGTGAGCGCTATCATTGCCTCCTCTCGTGACTTCAGTTGAGCGGATCCATCCTCCAGCGGGCCAATTCTTCAACTGCGTTAGACGACGAAAGGATGAATTCATGTGTTGGTGGTTGTTTCTTAACTCAGTGATCGGAACATTCTTCTGAGTGAAGTTGAGAAACAACCACCTCTGGTCGATATGTTTTTCAACCACTTTCGGCAAAACATTGTACATCCGAGCTTTCCATTTTAATGATCTCTGCCATTGGCAAATCAAACAACGCTTGTCAGAGCAAAAGCGAACGTCTTTAAAATTAATTTCATATTTCGTTCTATTGTCTGATTCTAATATTTGTGAGCATAAATTCAATCGCTCAATATAACGATGAGATTCCTTGCCTACATATTTTCTTGTAAGTTCGCGGTTGATCTCCCAGTCTGAGTCTAATAAGCTCTTTATAATTACCTTTGTCTTTTCCGTATTGTGAGCGCTCATTTAATAATTTATTTTTTAATATGTTTTCTCAATGCATCCAAACGATCGCGCCAATCATAGCCAAATTCTTCTTCCATCAGAATATTGCAATCTAATTCATCGCAATACTTTTTAAGATCTAGTGCATTTTTGAGGCTTGGTTCAGTACCAAAAATTGCAGCGAACGACCAATCCTCATCAGGATATTTATTGTACTTCCCATGATATTTAGTAATCGCTGAATCCATTGGAAGTTTTGCTTTGAATGTTTGTTTTCGCAGATTTTGATAGAATTGATATTTTTCTAATTCATTGTCGGGCATTAATAATTTTAATTGACCAAGGTGAGAGACAGATTCTTTGGGTGGGAACAAATAGCCACATTGAGGGCATTTCATCACAAAGTTATACAGAAAAATCTCACAACCTTTGTTTAGGTTGACATCCTCTCCCTTGTACCCACAAACTTTCATCAAAGCTTCGCCGGGGCCTTTGTCTTTGCCTATTTTTAGCTGAATGCCACCCTTGGTCAAAGACTCCACAAAGCCATGTCTACGAACATTCCCCGATTGATCAATAATGATGCAGTTTTTCTTTCCTGGAAATATCCTCAGACCTCTCCCTATACTTTGGAAATAGATAGCCTTCGACTTAGTTGGGCGGCACAATAGAATACAATCAATGGAACGAATATCGAACCCTTCGGTCAGGCAACCGACCGAAACGATACCAGCGATCACGCCATCTTCAAGATCTCGATAGTGTCGCTTCCTGGCATGGATGGGAGTGTCAGCGGTAACGCAGACAAAGGGCACCCCGCGATCGCAGAATGCAGCAGCAATATGTTCAGCGTGTTTTACGTTAACGGCAAAAGCAATTGTTTTTCGACCTGGAGCCAGACGATGCCACTCATTGACGGCTTCGTTGATTAGTTCAGTGCGATCGCATTTAAGCGCTAAATCAGCTTCGTTGTAGTCGCCGTCAACTGTCCCAACGCCAGTTAGATCGACTTCAGGAATTCCGTAATAGATAGGTTTGCAGAGGAACTCCATTGAGATTAATTCACGGATTAATGGGGCAGCAATCATTTTCTGGAACTTGTCCCCCATGCCCTCCTTTTTCTTCAATCGCCATGGAGTAGCCGTCAATCCAAGCCAGTACGCTTCGGGGAATTGCTCACGGATCAAATCTGCACTGCCACTAAATGAAGTGATATGGGCTTCATCGTAAACGAATAAATCAATATTTAAATCCTTCCAGTTCTTGCGTCTGAGCAAAGTTTGAGTACTGGCGATCTGTACAGGAGCCTCTAGATTTTCTTCCC
>JBOFTL010000147.1:0-3155 GCA_051652045.1 Microcoleus sp.
TAATGGCTGGGGGTACTTTTATTGATGGGAGTACGTCGGAGTTTTCGGCTGACGGCCCTTTGCGGGAACCTTATATTGCTTTTTGTCAGGGCGGTACTCATTGGACTCATGTTTCGATCGCACTTGAGGCCGCGATCGAGGCAGTGGGAAAAGTTGATAGTTGAGAATAGTTGATAGTTGATAGTTGATAGTTTCGTCGATCGATTGGTAGGGGTACTACCCCTACTTTCAACGATCGACTATCGACTCGGGCGGACACGGGGGCAATGTCTCTAACAACTCTCAACTATTTTTCATTTGCTTGTTAACTTTGTTAATTTTTCTGGTAAAATACTCTTGTCGGTGTCCCAATTGTTGGGCAACTGCCAACCCTTTTTGATAAGCTTCTAAGGCTCGATCGAACGCTTTCATTTCTTGATAAACTTGACCGATATTATCGTAAGCATTCATCAATCCGTACAAATTGTAAGCCCGCTGCTCTAGCAGTAACTGCATTTGATAAATCCGCAAAGTAGCTTCCCATTGTTTTTGCGATCGATACAACAAAGCTAATTTTTCTAAGGCTTCGCTAGCGTGGGCAAATTGTTGTAGGGGAACGGCTAAGTTGTAAGCTTCCTGATAGTATTGAGCGGCTAAATTGATTTTGCCCAACGTTTCGTAATCGCCAGCGATCGCAATTTTCAGAGGCGGAATTAGTGTCGGATTTGGCTGCTTGGCATACAGTGATGTCAGCTTTTCCCTAGCTTCGATCGCCTTGAGAGGTTGTTTTGACTGCTGGTAAATATAAGCTAACTGTCTCAGAGAATCTATTTCACTTGGCGGAGTTTGCGGCTGCGGGGGCGCGCCGTTTCCGACAGGAATTAAGGGATTTGAGACAGCGGAATTACTGGCAAATAAATCGCGATTTTCCTGAATTAAAGTTGCCAATTCTTCATAGACTGCAGCAGCTTTCTCGTAACTCAACCAGTTAACGTGAATCGAGCCGAGGGTTTTCAAAAGCTGACCTTGAGCTAATATATCCTGACGATCGCGCGCTCGATCGAGAATTTGCTGGTAAACTTCTACTGTCGGATCTTTAGCGCGGACTTGCTGAAAAGCCCCAGCCAAGGCTTGCAGCAACTCCTCATTTACGGGTACTTGGGATTGCACTTTTTTTTGAATCACTTGCAGCCGCTGGGTAATTAACTGCAATTCGAGAGTTTTACCGTTACTCCAAGCAACATTTCCCACGCGACTCAATGCAGCAATTTCTGCTTCCGGCCCCAGATACCTGCGCAACCGCAATTCTCGAAACCAAATTTCAAAAGCCCCAGGCCCATCTCCTGCTTGCAGTTTGGCTGCTGCTTCTAAATTTAACTGCTGCAATGCTGCGGTAAGTTCGGCCCGCTGAGATGAACTCAACGATTCGCTGGCGGGAACCAGCGGGTCCGGTGTGGTAATTTCTAGCGGATTGGGAGAAAATCGATCTAAGTTGGATGAATTGCTTTGAGCTCTCGCCATAGAAGCAGCAGACAGCCACAAACACAGCAAGCAGCCAATAGAGATATAACTTCTCTTCTGCAAACTTTGGTGGTAGTGGTTTCGCATCTTGTTCCGAAACATTAAGTTTTGCATATCTAAAAATCGGTAAAAATTATGTCACAAATATGGTACAAAAAAAAATCAGCTACTGAAGTAATAGATCGAATTTTACGTTTATTCAGTTTAGCTTTAATTTTGTTAACTGTTTGCACGGCTTGTGCTGCCCGTCCTGCTGCTGCTAAAGACCGCTCTTTTCCTGAGATTTCTCTCGAATTTTTAAGCGAGTACCAACTGCCCAAAATCGATTTTTCAGGAACGCGGGTCGGTGGCTTGTCAGGAATTACCTACAATCCCAAAGGCATCAAAGATGCTGGCGACAAAAGCTCTCATTTTTACGCGGTTTCTGATGACCCTAGCGAAAATGGAGACGCTCGATTTTACAGCCTCAAACTCGATCTAGCAACGGAAAATTCGGGAAACATCGCAATTAAAAAAGTGTTAGTTGAAAGTGTTACTTACCTGAAAACAGCAGCAGGTGAAACTTTCTCTTGGGGCGCGATCGATCCTGAAGGTATTGCTCTTTCTCCTCGCAATTCAGTGTTTGTCGCTAGCGAAGGTGTTACTCGAACTGATACTCCTCCCTTTGTCGGAGAATTCGATCTGGAAACTGGCAAACAGCGGGGAAAATTGCCTTTACCGAAGCGCTACATTCCCGATGCTAGCGGCGAAAAACAACAGCAAGGAGTGCAGGATAATTTAGGTTTTGAATCTTTAACGATCGACCCGGAAACTTTTAGTCCAGGGGGCCTCGATCCGTTTCGCTTGTTTGCTGCTGTGGAAGCGCCGTTAATCCAAGATTTTGATCCAGAGCATAGCAAAAGATTGCGATTGTTACATTATATCATAGTCGATAAAATGCCTCAATTAGTTTCAGAAAATCTTTACGAAGTTGAACCCGCGCCGCTGAGTATGTTGAATGGTTTGACAGAATTGATAACTTTTACGGGCGGTCAATTTTTGAGTTTGGAGCGTTCTTTTGGACTGTCGGGATACGGTGCTCGGATTTATCAAGTGGTTCCTGGGGGAGCGACGGATACTTCGAGAATCGAGAGTTTTAAAGGAAGTTCGATCGCGATCGAGCCTGTGAAGAAAAAGCTGTTGTTGGATTTGAGCGAACTCGGAATTCCTCTTTACGATTTGGAGGGAATGACTCTCGGCCCGCGCTTGCCGGACGGAAGTCAAAGTTTAGTTTTGGTGAGCGATGACAATTTTGATGGCGCGCAAAAAACGCAGTTTCTACTGTTTCGAGTGAAAACTAATTTCTAAAGGTTGGTAGCAGGAAAATTAATGAAAGAAACTTGCGCGAATTGAATCTGACTTGAGTATTATTCGTGGGGTCCGGCGAAGCATTCGGGCTTGTAAATTTGGGTGTTTCGCATAAAACTGCACTCATAAAGGAAATTCCTTTGGAAAATTACCCCACATTTCTTCACGGGCTGCAGAGTGAAACGAAGGGTTCGCTTCTCTGGACCCAACCTACGCACACTACGCACGCAACTCCCGCCAAATCCGAACTTTGCAATACGCTAAAAATCTTTAAAATTTGTTAAGATTAATACGACCTCAGCGCCGGC
>JBOFTL010000148.1:0-7668 GCA_051652045.1 Microcoleus sp.
GTTTTTTGATAGTCACCTTGGGCGTTGGGCTGCGGGAGTTCAACTTTAGGTGTTGTTTGCGGATTTGACTGCTGTTTGTTAGCTTCAGAATTTGATGTCATAAGAAGGAAGAAGGAAGAAGGAAGAGGGAAGAAGGAAGAGGGAAGAAGGAAAAAGGAGAAGGAAGAAGGAAGAATGCATAGGGAATAATCATTGTAGGGCTTGCACTGCGCACCTTACTAATAGTTGCAGTTGTAGGGCTTGCACTGCGCACCTTACTAATAGTTGCAGTTGTAGGGCTTGCACTGCGCACCTTACCCTATATTTAAACTTTTATTCCACTGTTGGAGCCAGCCAGAAAGCCAAATTGCGAACGTAAGTTTGGATATCTTCCAAAGCATGAGGTTCTGTTTGCATGGTATTTCCCGGCGGTTCATCAACAAAGCTCGGACAGCCCATACCCATATCCCAATTATAATCGCAAAAATGGTGAAAAGTAGATTGAGCTACAGACCGCCCGACGAGATTTCCTGCCTCATCTGTGTATCGATCGAACACAACAGCTAGATTAAAAGTGCGATCGCTCACCAAACTTTTTCCAGTAGCAATTGTGCGCCCCAATTCATCTCCCGGCGGGACTCCTACACCGCCTTCATGGGGATGCGCCGGAAAAAATTCGATCGCGCTTCCCGACGGTCTTTTTAAAAGGGGGTGAAGGGGCGCGATCGGTTCAATTTTTTGATAGTTACCGTTGCGTCCTGAATGATAGTTCGGCCAAGAAATGTAAGTAGTATAAATGTCATCAATGCATTGCCGAGAAACATCAGGATCGGGATTTTTTGTTTGAAAGAAATGCGCCGTCCCGACACCGCAAAGATTGCAAATCGACGAACCCAAGTCTTGATGGTCGCGAGTTGCCAAAATTCCGCCTCCCCGCCTGTAAAAAGCCTCAATTCCTGCCTTGTCTTTGTCTGTCAAACCGTCGCCGACATCCACAGCAAACAACCACAGTTCGTCAAAATCTGAGTCACCCAAAGCGCTTAAAATCGGGTCATCTCCCGCAGCATTTGACTCGCGGTTTCTCGCCGTTACTTGAAACAATGGACGATCGCGATCGTCCTTAATTTTTGCCAAGTAGTCGCGCAGCAAAGAAAAACGCTCGATACTCCAATCATCTTCAGTTGTCGGAATAGTTGTTTGCAACAAAATGCGAATTGGTTTGTTCATAATAATGAAGGAAGAAGGAAGAAGGAAGAAGGAAGAAGGAAGAAGGAAGACAGTTGATAATTATCATTAGTCATTAGTTGCTTGAAATACGCACCTCGCAATGACAGTTTGAGAAACATCATAATCTTGGAGATTGCTTCGTGCCTCGCAATGACAGTTTGAGAAACATCATAATCTTGGGGATTGATTTGTTCCTCGCAATGACAGTTTGAGAAACATCATAATCTTGGGGATTGATTTGTTCCTCGCAATGACAGTTTGAGAAACATCATAATCTTGGGGATTGCTTCGTGCCTCGCAATGACAGTTTGAGAAACATCATAATCTTGGGGATTGCTTCGTGCCTCGCAATGACAGTTTGGGAAACATCTAAATTACTGTTTTAATTTCATCCAATTTCGCTTTTACTGCCTGCATATCTTGCCACATCCACCATTTAGGACTCTCCGGCTCGCGGGAAGGATTGCGCAACAAATAGGATGGGTGAAAAATTGGCATACACAAACGATTTTCCCACTCAATCCACTGACCCCTAATTTTGCTAATCGGCCGCTTGTCGTTAATCAAACCTTTGAGGGCTGTGGCACCGGTTAATAAAATAATTTTGGGGTCTAAAATGCGAATTTGTTCCAGCAAATAAGGTTTGCAAGCTTCGATTTCTTTGGCTGTAGGAGGGCGGTTGTTTGGAGGGCGGCATTTGATGACGTTGGCAATAAATACATCGGTTTCTGCACTCAGTCCCACTGACTCTAAAATCTTATCTAAAAGTTGGCCCGATCGCCCGACAAATGGCAGTCCGGTTTCGTCTTCATTTTGACCGGGCGCTTCTCCTACAATCAGGATAAATGCCTCGGGATTGCCGCGCCCGATAACAGCATGAGTGCGGGTGTTGCCCAATTCGCAGCGGTGGCACCGGTTGCAATGTTCGGCTAACTTACTGAAATTTTCATAAGTGCCGGCTGGAATGGGAACTTTGGCATTTGCAGGTATTGATTCGGTCTGAATCGAAGCGTTTTGGCTGCTGTCAAACAGGCTCAGTTGCAAGTCGCTGGACATATATCTATAGATGAGGGATATTGATTGAAGCTAGAGCTTATAGTTTAGATCGGGTTTGTTGGTTTTAGATTTGAGATTTCAGCTCAATATTGTTCGATCGAGATCCCCGAGGCAGGAATATGTTGTCTAACCCGTTTTTTGAAGACCGCGCCGATGCTGGCGAAAAATTGGCCGAGGCCATTGTTAACGAGTTCAGCAATTTTAATTTAACCACAGGGGAAGTTGTAAAACCGATTGTCTATGCTTTGCCACGCGGGGGTTTGCCCGTTGCTGTACCTGTGGCGCGCAGGTTGGGCTGTCCTTTGGATGTAGTTGTTGCCAAAAAAATTACTCGTCCAGATAATTCAGAATTGGCAATTGGGGCTGCAACTGCTGACGGCCACGTTATCTGGCAAAAGCAAAAACAGCCTAATTCACGCTTGCAAAAACTAGCACTCCAACAAGCGGAAAATAAAGCTAAATCTCTGCTGGCCGACTTGTCTGGGGGACGCCCGAATGTCAGCGCGACGGGGGCTTTGGCGATTTTGGTAGATGACGGAATTGCTACGGGGATGACGGTAGCTGTGGCGGCGGAGGCTTTGCTGTCGCAGCAGCCGGCGGCTTTGTGGATTTGCGCGCCCGTCGCGCCGCAAGATTTGATGGGATTTTTGGCGCAAATGGGCGAGAGGGCGATTTTGTTGGAGACGCCTCACCCTTTTTACAGTGTCAGTCGCTTTTACGAACAATTTCCGCAGGTGGAGACAGCGGAGGCTGTGGCGTGTTTGCAACAACAAATTGAGTGGCAATCTGACGATTTTTAGATTTTAGATTTTACTGCTGATATTCAGTTAAGCTAGAAGGCTAGATCCACAAATTCGATCGATCGCAAATGAGACATTTACAATTTTGGTGGCACACTTTTACAATGTCTGCTCAATACAATCCACCTCGATTTGTGGAGTTGGTGATGTTGACTTTGGCGATGATTTTACTGGGGCTGTGGAGTGTAACAGGGCAGTGGCCTTATTTAGCGCTGTCTTTAAGTTATATAATTGGCTCGTCTTTTTCAATTTTGATCCGGGAATCGATCGGCCCTAGACCGCACTTGCAGTTAACTCATGTCACCGCATTGCTGTTATTAATTGTCAGTTTCTATACTTTTGCTGAACTGATTAAATAACTGATGCGGTACGAACTTAGATCCAAACTAAATAATTAATCCGCTACATTCGCGCTCTTATTAATTATTAGTTTTGATACTTTTGCTGAACTGATTAAATACCTGATTCGGTATGAACCTTGATGCAAACAAAGATGCAAACAAAATAATTAATCCGTTACATCCGCTTCAACATCGGCTACGTTCGATGCGGTTGGTGCAAAATTAAGCGGTTGCCTGCGGGGTCGAAAGCGTAGATTTCCAAGCCGTGAGAAGCCGTTACAATTTCACCTGGAGGTGGATATCCCAAGGCCCAAATACGGGCGATCGCGCTTTCTAAGTCGCTGACTTCCAAGCACAAACTGATTCCGGTTTTTGCTCGATTTGCAAACTCTGATTTATGGGAATCTTTGGGTTTGAAGATGCCGAGTCTCAAGCCGGGAAGTTGAAATTCAGCGTAACTATTGGGAATGTAAGGATTGGGTTCTATGTTGAGAAATTTCGTGTAAAATTTCACGAGAACTTCTTTGTCAAGGTCTGCTAAAGTTACTAGGGCGGAGCGGAATTGGGAAGTCATAAGAAGAAGGAAGAAGGAAGAAGGAAGAGGGAAGAAGGAAGAGGGAAGAAGAAGGAAGAGGGGAAGAAGGAAGAGGGAAGAAGGAAGAAGAAGGAAGAGGGGAAGAAGGAAGAGGGAAGAGGGAAGAAGAAGGAAGAGGGGAAGAAGGAAGAGGGAAGAAGGAAGAAGAAGCTAGAAGCTAGAAGGAATAATGCTTGTATAGCAAGCTCTTTGGCGATCGACTAACTGCTACCTGCTGTCAATTAATACTTTTTAAAATCCGACCAGGCGTCCGACTATTTGAATCTTACCCTGTCGATCGCCCTTGAGAATTACTGCTTCGCCACTTTGCGGTACGATATCGGTAATAGCGGTAATATTGACTTGATGCGTTACCAAAATCATAACACCTTTCATGTTGCGATTGTCAATAATTAACTTGCGAATTGTTGCTGTTTGTCCCGGTGCTTTGCTGCTGTCGTTAAAAAATGAGTTAAGTGCGGAAAATGGTTCGACTTTGCCTAAATTCATCAATTTTGCCGTTTCCAAACACCTGCACCACTGACTCGATAAAACTCTACCAACTTGAATCTGGCGCTTGCGAAATTCGGCTCCAATTTGCTTAGCTTGGTTTCGTCCTTCTGCTGACAGATTGCGTTGGGTGGAACAATCCCCCAATTTAAAATTAGCAGGATCTCCGGTTCCAGGAGCGATCGCGTGTCGCATTGCTACTACCAATCCCGAATCGCCCCGCTGCAACAATTTCCAGCCCGCTTGAGTTTGCGCGTTAGTTGCCGCATCGGAACTTGCAGTAATTAGCCCGATCGACCATACTAAAGCTAGCAATCCGAAAAACCATTTGCCTTTAAAATAATTGCCCGCTATCATTCCTGTCAAAACTCGTTGCCAAACTTGAAAATTATTTTATAATTATGTCATAATAACGCTGTCAATTGACAATTGACAATCGATCGCGAGCGGGGACGCTCGCACTACAACTACCAACTATCAACTATCAACTCTCAACTCTCAACTATCAACTCTCAACTCTCAACTATGGAACTGACGAATTTTATTGCTTGGTGTGTAATTGCGATCGTCGCCCTGGGAATAGGTTTGGGAACGATGACTTGGGCGTATGTTGGCAAGGGAAGTATTTCCGTGCTGTTTCCCGAACCAATTTTAAAGATGCCAGAATTTCCAGCTACCGATGCCAGTAGCAAAGCAACAGTAGATTTTCAACAAGGAATTGAGGCTTATCAATCGGGAAATTACCGCAAAGCAAAAGATGAATTTAGCAGGGCCTTGCGGCGGGTTGAAACTTTGGCAGAAGCTTACCACAACCGGGGTTTGGTATTGGCAAATTTGCGATCGGACAATGAAGCTGTGGCAGATTTGATCCGTGCTAGCGAATTATACCAACAACAGGGAAATGACAGCGCGATCGCCCTTATCAAACAAAATCTTGCAGCTTTGAAACAGCGCAAACTCGATCGAGAAAAACAAAAATCAATGACAGCTAGTTAAAAATATATTTTATGACTGGTCTGCGATCGCTCAGAAACCGGGTTTTTGGATAACTTATTGGGTACCTACCCACAGATTAGCTAACAAACCCGGTTTCTTGAATAAATTGGCATTTTTAGTTAATTTGAAACTTGTCTGGTATTTTCTATGCGATCGATTTTAGCAATTAGCATTTCTTTACTCAAAGCAACCACTCGATAATTAGTAACTGGATCGTAAGCTTCCCATTCTTCACTAACTTCGCTATCCTGCCACAAAAACCATTCCCGATAAATTTCGCCCTCATCAATATCGCCGCATAAGGGCAACCAATCATCTCCAGATAAAGTATTGAAATCTCCGCCTACTAAATCAAGCCAAGCTGTAATAATACAAGATTCAATAGCATTACGATCGACATTAACTGCCTTAGACTGTGAGGAAGTTTCTGGAAAGCACAGAGTAGATTTCATAAGTTAGTTCCTGAACGTTATGTTATTACTTTAGGAACAACTCAGCAGCCGCAGTGACAGCAGAATGCCACTATCCCAATCTTCACATTTCCCGGCTGAATCGACTCAAAGGCTCGATCGAACTCAAGTGTCCGTGTTATATGGGTTGAGAGGGCTGTTGCTTCAACTCGCAGCAGAGGAAAAATTCAGCCAATTTCCCAACTGGCACAATAACATGACCGCAATTGAATTAGTTCGTAGTACGGGCTAAGGCCTGCTGGGAGTTTGCGAACTCAAGTCCACACTACGAACTTTACTTAATTTATTGCGATCGATCGAACTCAATCTCTTTACTAGGACTTTGGCACAGAAACCGGGTTTATTTGAAAAATCTAAAATTTAAAATCGCCAATCTAAAATCTAAAATCTAAAATTGCCAATCTAAAATCTAAAATCTAAAATCTAAAATTTAAAATCTAAGGTATCCGGATCGATCGCCAGCCAAGCAGTTTTAAGATTGAGTATCCCCAAAACTACCGTAAAAGCTGACCCAACAATTGCGATCGCCACCCGGTTCATCCGCAGCCCCAGCAAATATCCTAAACCGAAACCCAAGTAAGTTAGTCCCACTGCTAGATAATTGAGTGTTATCATAGATACCTAAAACCGAGGCTCGCAGATTTCTTCCATTGATTTCTTCCATTTTGGACGATCCTGGAAGTTTAGGCTGGCAATTGCAGCTAAACCTGCATCCAGGTACTGCTAGGGGGACATCTTGTTGGCAGAGTCAGACTTAAGTACCAAATAGTTTGCTAAACTTATCCACAGTTAGTTGCCGAGAGGAAATTTTATTGTGTTTTATGAAGCAGACTCTCTGCTAACTACAAATAAATATAGGGGTTGCATGGAGAAGCGAAAAGCAATGCTTTAAAAAAGTTGTAAATTTTTTACAACCGATCGCTTTCTTGAAACAATAGGTTTAATCTCGTTTCACGAGAAAGTTAAATTTTAAGAAGTAAAATTAATTACAATTGAGTCAAGCTAAAAGTGTTTGCCAAAAACAGCCATTTCAGCAACCCAGAAACAAATAATTCTCACCGTCACAGTCCCGACAGCGAAACGGATGCGGAAAAATTTGCGTGCAGCCGAGAAGTTGAGGGAGATTGGTATCGCACTCTGTACGACAATTTTCCGGGGATTTATTTCGTCTTAGATAGTTTGGGTCGAGTTGTTTCGCTAAATTTGGGCGGCGCTTCCCGCCTCGGTTACGCTATCCAGGAATTGGTGTCTCATTCGATTTTTAACATATTTTACTGTCAAGATCGGGGCAGATTGGAAGCTGAATTTGCCACGTTGGTACAGCTAGATAACAGCCAAGAGCATCCAAAAATAGCTGTTTGGAAAGGTGGTTTGATTTGCAAAGACGGCAGGATTATTTGGGTGAAAGCAACCGCGCGGGCTGTGGCGCAAGAAGGCGCAGAAATAGAGGAGAATAGCCAATATATTGCTGGTGATTTTTCCCTGCCCCACGTACTGTTAGTTTGTGAAGAAATTGCCACAGAAACATCAGCAATAGTAGCACCGGAAAATTACTGTAAGAATTGGCGCGGTCAAACTCAAGCGATCGCAAAATTAGCCAAAAGTCAAATTAGAGAGCGCAGCAATCTCCAAGGGTTTCTGCGAGAAATTACAGAAACCGCTGTAAATATTTTAGAAGTCGATCGGGCGAGCATTTGGCTGTACGGGGACGATCG
>JBOFTL010000149.1:0-3175 GCA_051652045.1 Microcoleus sp.
GAAAACAAGCGAGATTTCCTAAATAAAAGTCCGGTTCGTGAAGGCTCGGTAAAGTGACTTTTACGTCCTACGCAATTTTGCGTAATTTCGCATTTTTTTGATACTTAATTGCCCGTTAGAAGGCAAGCAATCGCGCAGATCGAGCTCACAATTATCGATCGATTTCGTTTTTTTGGGAAAAACCACGGTGATGGCGTGGTTTTAGTGGTGGCGTTTTTTGCGTCGGTTTCGATCGGATGCGGGAGCAGAATTGACGAGATTTATTCCGGCTTGCGACAGGTAGGTTTGTCGGTAATTGTGCCTCGCCATTGCTCCGGCCGTTTTAGAGTTCCAGTGTTTGACCGGCAATAAATCGGGAACGGAATTGAGGTGCGCTGCAATTTTTTCAGAGCCGGTTACTCCAGCAAATACGCGGGCGATCAGCTTGCAGCAAGCAGCGGGTTGGAGCGCGATTTGTTCTTCGGCAAATCGAATTACCATCCAATTTCCCTGCAGGAAAAATCGATTGCGGTTGGCGTCGAGCGGGCGATCGCAACAGTGATGCGGTTTGCCGTAGTTGGAGCTAGTTGCGACGTAGGGTTCGTCAATTTCAATATCTGCTGCAATTCCAGTTTCTTGATGCGCGACAGTAAAATCACAAGAGTACCTTAACTTGCTTCCGGGTATGGCGAAAGGAACTCCCTGCACTGTATGGAGGTCGGGAAGAAATTCTTTCATATGCGATAGGAAGAACGATTCTGTTGCTCCTTCTTGGGCTTCAGCTTTTTGAGGTAGGGGTGCGATCGCGTTTGCCGATATTTGCTTCAGTTCTAATATCGCTTTCGATTCGATATTTTTAAGCTGCAAGGCAATATCCCGCTCGATCGGCAGCGAAGGATCGACTGTTCGCTCGGGGCGATTGTCGGCAGTTAATTTCGAGCGCTCGAACGGGTTAGTGCTGGCGGTTGCGTTTGGGCGATCGCCCGACAGTATTTCAGCGTTGCTAGTTGCGTTTGTCCGACCGGCAAGCACTGTTTTAAGGTCGGACGATCGCGCTGTTTTAGTTAATCCGCTCGCCCTCCAACAGCAGTAAAAGCAAAAAGTGGCAGTTAACAGTGCGGCCAGAGCGAATTGTTTGCAAACCAGCATCGCGGTCAAACAAGCTAAGTAAAGGAATAAAACGGGCATCGGGAGCCATATTTTAGTTGTTGCCAGCGCCGGCAAGTCGGGTTTGCGAATTCGATCGGTATTTGCGGGCAAATTTGCTGCGGTGCGATCGCCGAGCGAGGGACGGGTAGAGACTCGTTCTCGGGCGTCATTTCTAGCCTTTATTACTGTTGCAATGCTGTCGGGGATGAGAACGATCGGGTAATATTTATTTCCAAACACTTTCTTAAATCTCCTCAAGTATCAATTTGTAATTTCTTATTTTTCGCTATTTACTGACCCAATTACTATTACTAAAGACTGATTCCGAACGCCGCCAGCACCAGTTATGTTGGTACAAATTAATAATCGATTGTCTGGAGGCAACAAGTCGTGATGTTTCAAAGACAAATAGCAAAAAGTAATTTATCGAGTTCTCCAAACCCGAGCCGCACGATCCAGAATAAATTATCAGATTCTCCAAACGTGTTGCTGTACTCTGGAGCCACCGTATTGGTTTGGGATGCTTCTCTTTCAGGTTGGTTCGGTTGGGCCGGTGTCGGCTTCGCCTCTTGTTTATTTTTAGGTACGAATTGGCTCGCTCCAAGGCAGCAGGTACTGAAATCTTGGCATAGAGCGCTAATTAAATACGGGCCTGCTGCGCTATTATTTTTGTCAGCGCTGGCAATTTTTTGGATGGTAATTGCCAGCGATAGTGCCAGCGCTCAATTTTTCAAAAATGCAGAAGAATGGCTCAAAAGCAACTTCGGGGAAGCAATTGGAGGTGGAGGTGGCGGTGCGGGTGGTGGTGAAGGTGGCGACGTAATTTCGCTAGTTTTTAACGTTTTGCGGGCAATTTACATCTTGTATTTGGGTGTGGAATTGGTTAAGTGCATCAAGGCAGCCCAGCAAGATCAGGATTGGCAAACGCTGGCGAGAACTCCGTTAATTATCGTGGTTTCAATCACGATAGCCGATATAGTTAGCACTTTGATTTTGGGTTCGGGAACTGGAGGAGGTGCCGGCGGTGGCGCTTAGCCTTTAAATAATTTTGAGTTTTGAATTTTGAGTTTTGAGTTGAAAGAGAGTCGTGAGTTTTGAGTGAAAGATTGTTCTTAATTCACAACTGGTAACTTAAAACTGATAACTCCCAAACAACTGTCAACTGATAGTGAGGATTTCTAAGATGTCTTTAGAGCGGAAAGAATCTGCTTTCAGGCGAGTCAATCCCAGTTTGGGCAAGCAGCCGAATATCGGTCCTTTGCCGGCAGATCAGTTAATTCCTTGGGTCGTTATTTTCTTGTGCTTTTACTACATATTTCACGGCATATTCGGACTCGACTGGGTGTGGACTGGCAGCGCGATCGCTTGGGGTTGCAGCACTTGGTGGACTATGACTGCTCGCGGGGCTTACAGGTGGTTGTCCATGTTTTTGCCGACTCCTAAATGGGGGGTGGGGTTTGCAAGATATGAAAGGTTTCTGAAGGAGAAGTAGTTTTTCGGGAGTTTTGAGTTTTGAGTTTTGAGTTTTGAGTTGGAAGAAAGTTGACAGTCCATAGTTGACAGTTGTCAATTGTTATCAGTCAGAAAGAAGGAAGAAGGGAGACAGGAGTCAGGAGAAAGAATGAGTAATCCCGAGACAGCGAGAACTCTAACAATTTCTTGAGTTTTGGGCGATCGGTAGGTTGCGAATCTCTGAAGTATTTCAAGCATTCAAGCGAGAAAAAGCCGTGACTAAAAAGGTAGGAAAAAAAGAATTAAAATTTGGAGCGACATCTGCGAGGTACACTCCTTTAGAAGATGAAATGCAACTGGCGAGCATGATTTCCATGCAGTTTGCAGGTCGTTCTATCGGCGCGTATTTGCTGCGCAAGGGAGCGGATAATTTTCAAGTCAAGTTTGCCTTCGATTGCATCGGGATTCACAATACTTTGAGGTCGGAGGAAATCGATGCGATTTTTGCCGGCATCGAAGGCGGTTTGAAAGACGTACCGCCCGGTGAATCCCTGACGATTCATTTGGGTTCTTTCTCTTCCGACAGCGAGCGGCA
>JBOFTL010000150.1:0-5519 GCA_051652045.1 Microcoleus sp.
AACCCCCCCTTAGTAAGGGGGGGGACAGGAGGTTCTCCCCCTTTACAAGGGGGAGTTAGTAGAGGGGAAAATTCCGGTTCCCCCGCTTTACAAGGGGGTGGAAATTCCGGTTCCCCCCCTTTACAAGGGGGGGTTAGGGGGGGTATTAACTGGTACGTTATCGATGCCACAGAAACAGGCGAATTAATCGGACTCGCCGACGTTCCCTACCGCCTCGGAATCGATCCGCGTTCCCCCCTCGAACCTTCTTCAGCCAGCCCTAACGGCGACCCTTATTGCACTCAAGGTTTTACCTATACCTTTGCAATGGAAGCAACCAAGGAACCGCAACAACATCAAGTACCATCTTTCTACCAGCAATATGCACCTTACTACAGTTATGAATTGCAGCGGTTGGCTAGCTTTCCCCTAGTTTTCAGCTACCGCCAAATTAGAACGATGAGGCCGGATGAATCTCGACCTTCCGATCCGAAGAAATTCC
The DNA here is from genome assembly GCA_051652045.1 of Microcoleus sp. Lineage (GTDB taxonomy): Bacteria > Cyanobacteriota > Cyanobacteriia > Cyanobacteriales > Microcoleaceae > Microcoleus. The sequence goes on from JBOFTL010000150.1 coordinate 482, forward strand.
CGATTTATCCAGGGGATATTTCCATGCAAAACTGGACTTGGGGCAATGATTATCGACCAGGCACTGAACGCGATAATTTGATTTATACTCGGGAACAATTGCAAGCTTTAGGTCAACTGCAACCGGGTAGCTGGATGGGCGGTTTGCGAACAGAAACTTTGCGTCGCGGCGAAGAACACGCTAAGGGATATTTCTATTGGTTGGTAACGGGAACTACCGATTCGCAGTTAGGCAATAATGTGAAAAAACCTTATCCCAACAATCGATTTTTGAGCGGCTTGGATTCGCCGATGGGAACAGTTCACGGACTTTCTAAATATCCTTATATGCGGGAAGGGCGGCGCATTATCGGGCGGCCGAGTTTCAATCACCCTCAAGGGTTTATGGTGTGGGAAGTTGATATGTCTCGCAATAATTTTAGGACGGATTTTTACCGCCAGAATTTGTCGGAACAAGAGTATCGGAGTTTGTGGCTGGCTTTGGGGGGTTTGAATGCGCCTGCTTTGGCCGTGGGAGCTCAATCTGTGGAGGATACAAAGGCTCGATCGCGCGCTACAATTTATCCTGATTCTGTTGGTATCGGTCACTACGCGATCGACTTTCATCCCTGCATGGCTAACAGCCCGCCGGAAGCTCCGGGAAATACCGAACGCGAAGGTACTCGCAAAGGTCAAGGACAAGCTTATCCGTTCCAAATTCCGCTGCGGGCGATGATTCCGCAGAAGATTGACAATATGTTAGTGGCGGGTAAAAGTATTGCTACGAGTCATACTGCTGCTGCTGCTTATCGAGTGCATTCTTTTGAATGGTCTGCAGGTGCGGCGGCGGGTATTACGGCGGCTTTTGCTTTAGAAAATGGGTTGATTCCTTACGAATTAGTGGATGAATTGCCGTCCCGCGAACCGAATTTGGAAGTTTTGCAATTGCGGTTGGAACAAAGTGCTAATCCGATCGCGTTTCCAGGTACTTCTATTTTTAACAGCAATTGGGAAAATTGGAAGTAGTTGACAATTGACAATTGACAATTGACAGTTTACAGTAGTGTGCGTCGCTGCGATAATTTTTGCTATCTTTGAATGTCTTATAGCGACGCACCATTTCAACCAGTAAATTCAGTAAGGGGTGCAACCCACCACCCGATCGAGTTGGGGTTTAAAATGATTAATATCATGTTCGATCGATTACCGCAAAGGAGATATCAAACCCGGATTTGGTATAATATCAACTCTGGGTTAGTCAACCCGGATTTGGAATAAACAGCGAAAAAACAATCCAAAAATCCCCCCAAAACTCTACCCAAAACTCTACCCAAAACTCTACCCAAAAATATACAATGACAGCAACAGAAACTTCCAACATTCGCAAACTGCTGTGCGATCCAGATTTGGGGTTAATTCCTCACTTAGAGAAATGCTTTAAAGACTTGCATTCAACTTCGATCGCCCCTACAGGAAAATTCAAGCTAGAACAGTACGATATAGAACTGGGAAACTGCCACACTCAGAAGCATCCCAGCGAACAAAAACCGATCGTCACGCAGTCAATGTTAATCAAAATTCCGTTGACTGGCAAAGTAGAAGATAAGATAGAATTGTTTTTGATTGCAACTGAATTGCAGAATCAAATCGACACCATAATTATCGAATGGAGTGCTTTAGAGCGCCGACAATACGACATCCACGGTATTCCTTTAAAACAACCAATCACCAAAATAGATGGAGAAATGAATTACAATTTAGTATTCGATCGACCCAATTATTGTTGCGTTACCCTTTGCCGCCAATTTGACTTAACTTACGCTGCCAACTTTCGATCGCGATCCACAGCAGATTGCATTTAGAATGATGTATCTCCGCCTCTCGAAAAATCCCCCCAAGGACACGGCAATGCCGTGTCCCTACCTGCAATATCTATGTACCCAGCGCTTCCTAAACACTTTGATTCCTATACTTAACTCTCAACTCTTAACTCTCAACTCTCAATTATCAATTGTCAACTGCTTTACTTCGTTGCTACCACAGCCAAATTCCAAGCCAATCGCTTCATCAAAGGCAACTTTTTCAAAAACCCATCCAACCCTTCTAAGCGAGAGTATTCCGGCTTTAATCTTTCTTGTTCGATGATAATCTTCTTCCAATAACGCTCCTCATTTGGATGCACTTTTTCCAGCAAATAAAAGCGCACAAAAATCCACAAGGCGGTTATCCAAAAAGTATCGTAAGCCGTATCCGCAAACAAAGACTTGACAAAATCAACAATATTAATATCTAAAGGAGTTTCATCCTCCGTCCGCACCTCAGTAGCCATTTTACGATAAACATTAATCACCGGATTGTGTTTCATCGGGTCCCAAAAACACGCTTTGCCACCGGGTTTGAGCACGCGGTGCATTTCGCTAATTGCTTTTTTCGGTTCAGGTAAATGATGCAGCAAATTAGAAGCATAAACAATATCAAAACTGTTATCTGGAAAATCCAGGGCCATTGCATTTACGGTACAGCCGTCAATTTTGACGCCATTTTTTTCTGCCAATTTTAGAGCAACTTCTACCATCCCCTGAGAATAATCTGCCGCCACGCAATGCGCGCCTTTTTTCGCAAAATAAACGCTGTTTTCTCCCGCACCGCAGCCTAAATCTAACAGGCGTTTGCCGCTAATATCGCCTAATTGCTGGAGAATAAATCTATTTTCTGGGGCGGTACAAGCTTCAAAATAGTCATTGACTCGGATGCCGTCAACATCGATCGTAGAAGCCCAAGCATCGTGAAATTCTCGCTCTTTTTGTAAAGTTTGTTCTTGCATTTTTTAATAGTTTGTTGTTTGAAACGTTTGAAAAAAATTTACTTTTAACCGCAGGTGAACGGCCTTCACAGCAGATTAACTTTAATCGATCTGCGTTTATTTGCGTTCATCTGCGGTTAATTTTCCGAAAATTTGCTGACTCTAAATTTATCAGCGATGCGCCGGGGCCGCAACTTCATTTTTCATGCGATCGGCCTGGGCGGAGGCTTTTTCAGTATTAAGCTGCAATGCAGCATACAGGCGATTTAAAGCACTGATGTAAGCTTCTGCCGAGGCTACGATTATATCAGTATTAGCCGAGTGACCGGAAAATACTTTGCCTTCGTGCCGCAAGCGAATTGTAACTTCACCGATCGCATCTATCCCCGCAGTTACTGATTGTACGGAAAATTCGATCAACTCATTTGGGACATTTACCACCCGATTAATTGCCCTGTAAATTGCATCTACCGGGCCAGTGCCGATCGCGGCATCTGTGAGTTCTTCTCCTGCTGGATTCCGTACCGTTACTGTAGCTGTCGGGCGGGATTTGTCGCCGCAGGAAACCTGAACTAATTCTAAGCGGAAAAGTTCGGGGGCTTGATGCGATTCGTTATTGGCGATCGCCTCTAAATCCCAATCTGTAATCTCTTTTTTCTTGTCTGCCAAATCCTTAAATTTGACAAAAGCTTTGTTCAACTCATCTTCCGACATTTCAAAACCCAACTCTTTCAAGCGAGAGTGAAAAGCGTGCCGTCCCGACAATTTACCCAAGACAATTTGATTTTCCGTCAGGCCGATCGACTCGGCATCCATAATTTCGTAAGTCAGCTTATTTTTCAGCACTCCGTCTTGGTGAATTCCCGACTCGTGGGCGAAAGCATTTGCCCCGACGATCGCCTTATTTGGCTGCACTAACATTCCCGTTAAATTGGAAACCAAGCGGGAAGTTTTGTAAATTTGGCGGGTGTCAATATTCGTCAGTGACTCATCAGATTCTGCTGGCCTACCCAAGAACGGATTAAAATATTGGCGGCGCACGTAAAGCGCCATGACTAACTCTTCCAAAGCTGCATTTCCCGCTCTTTCGCCGATGCCGTTAATCGTGCATTCTAACTGTCTGGCACCATTTTTTACTGCTTCCAAAAAGTTAGCAACCGCCAATCCTAAATCGTTGTGTCCGTGAACCGAAATAATCGCCCGATCGATATTCGGCACATTTTCTTTAATTCCGCGAATCAAAGCTCCAAACTCGCTCGGAGTCGTGTAACCTACAGTATCGGGAATATTTACAGTCGTCGCCCCAGCCGCGATCGCCCGTTCCAAGACTTGATACAAAAATTCCGGGTCCGATCGGCCTGCATCTTCGGGAGAAAATTCTACATCACCTACAAAAGATTTCGCGTAGGCTACCATTTCCGGCACAATTTCCAACACCTCTGCCCGCGTCTTTTTCAACTTATATTCCAAGTGAATGTCAGACGTGGCCAGAAACGTATGAATTCTGCCTTTTGCGGCCGGTTTGAGCGCCTCTGCTGCTGTTTTAATATCTTCCCGGCGCGCCCTTGCCAAACCGCAAATTGTCGGCCCATTTTCCGTACCGACAGCCCCAGCTATTTTCTGGACTGCTGCAAAATCCCCCGCACTGGTAAAAGGGAAACCCGCTTCAATTACATCTACACCCAATCTTGCTAACTGGCGGGCAATCGTCAACTTTTCATCAATATTTAAAGCCGCCCCCGGAGATTGCTCTCCGTCCCGCAACGTCGTATCGAAAATTACAATCCGTTCTCCATTTGTTTGAGTTGTCATAGCTTTCAACAAGAGTTCTAGTGAAATTTTACTTGTCTGTTCGATTGTCTGTTCGAGCGCTTAGTGTTTGAGTCTTCAGTCTCGGTCATCAGTACCATGTCTTGCGTTCGTAACATAATGAATAATTAATAACCCATAACCCATAACGCCCGATTGCTGGCTAAGTTCACTACCAGATTCACAGTGCTGACTGATGACTGATAACTAATGACCTATGACTGATGACCGAGAACTAATGGCTGAAACTGATGGCTAATTACTGACGGCCGACGACTGTGAACTATCAACTATCAACTATTAACTATCAACTCTCAACTGACTAATAATCCATCTTCTCGATATGTTCCCGAATTTCATTCAGGTCTATATACCGATCTGTAGCATTTCGCAACTCTCTGGCAATCATCCCTTCAGTGGATACCACAGTAATATGAGTATTTTTCGA
>JBOFTL010000151.1:0-1603 GCA_051652045.1 Microcoleus sp.
AGCGGGAGACCACTTGCTGATTTCTGACTGCGAGCATCCCGGTATTATAGCTAGTGTAATGGAACTTCAGCGCCGTTTCAAGATAGAAGTTTCGGTTTGTTCGCTGGCGGCAACTTTGAATGAGGGCGATCCGGTGCAGGTAATTGCTAATAGTTTGCAGCCGAATACTCGGTTGTTGGTAATCAGTCATATTTTGTGGAATACCGGTCAAGTTTTGCCTTTGACTGAAATCGTAAAATTATGCCACCAACAGGGAGTTAAAGTATTAGTTGATGCGGCTCAATCTGTGGGAGTATTGCCCTTGAATTTGATGGAATCTGGAGTTGATTTTTATGCCTTTACCGGTCATAAATGGTGGTGCGGGCCGGAGGGTTTGGGCGGGCTTTACGTGAGTGCAGAAGCTGTGGCAAATTTGCAGCCGGCGTTTATCGGTTGGCGGGGAATTGTCACGGATGCAAATGCTAAGGTTATCGGATGGAAGCCCGGATCTCAACGTTACGAAATTGCGACTTCCGCTTATCCTTTATATGCGGGTTTGCGAAGTGCGATCGCCCTGCAACATGAATGGGGAACTGTTGGGGAAAGGTATGCAGAAATTTGTCGTTTGAGCAAGTATCTTTGGGAAAGTTTGGCAGAAATTAGTTACATAAAATGTTTGAGAACTTCGCCGCCGGAAGCGGGTTTGGTTTCATTTCAATTAACTAACGGAATGCCGCACAACAAGCTAGTTAATTTGTTGGAAAAGCAGGGAATCATGGTGCGGACAATTCTGAATCCTGATTGCGTGCGGGCTTGCGTTCACTATTTGACAACTGAGGAAGAGATTGATAAGTTGGTAGGGGCGATCGCCACACTTTAGAGTGCTCAAACATCTTGAATATCTTGTCTTGCGATCGACAGCAATCGGATAAACGTGGGACTAATATTTATACGATCGATTAATCGGGTTTTGTTAACGATCGAGTTTTGCTCAATAGCTTGCGTTCGGTCAGACATTCTGCACGATTAACTTGCAATAAACACACAGTAACTCGACCGATCGCAGTTAGAGGTTCGATCGTACCACTTTGCATCCGTTGGCGCGATCGTATACCGTTCGCCGCAGACTAGCTGAAACGTAGGTTTTACTCATGCTACCTCGCTCAATTTCAGCAAAGCCTGTGCTTTGGTAATGCGTACTAAATGTTCGACAAATTCGTATTGCTGCCACAAACGTTGCTCGATCGGCGTGAGTCCTTCTGTGCGATTTTTCTCTAATAAATTATCGATTTCTGCTTGAACAGAGTCGGACAAACGCAGGGCTAATATTTCTTGTGGTGATGGTAAACTTGCTATAAATTCTAAGATCTGCCTGAGTCCAGAAAATCCGTCTGCAGGATTGGCTTCGACTTCCCTCAATCCCAGCATCAAAATCTGTGGTAATTCATCTTTGAGAGGATCTAGACGCATTGCTAGTTCGTCGGGAATTTGAAGAGTAATTGTTGCCATTTTTTTAGTTACTGACACTATCATTGAATAATAGCATAATAAAAGTATGAGGGGCGATCGCGCTAAGTCTCGGCTATTATCTGGGCGATCGCAAGTTTTCACTTAGGCTAGGTCT
>JBOFTL010000152.1:0-3227 GCA_051652045.1 Microcoleus sp.
GTGCGATCGCCCGTAAGTTGGGTAAAGAAACTGAGTCTCGGGCTTATTTGCAAACAGCAAAAGAAATCGACCCGAATTTTGACGCGCGATCGGGTAAATCTTTAGGTTTGGCAACTGATTTTTAGATTTGGAGTTGCATTTTTAGCAGCGATGAATTCAGAAATTTAACAACCGATAAAGTTTGAGATTTTCCGACAGTCAGCTAGGGGTTTAAAGCCCTGGCTTATAGCGAAAGTCCTCTAAAGAGCGTCCCACGGAGGCTGCGCACCCGTTATGGAAGAAAGAAACTCTTTCTCCCCATCCCCCCCTCTCCCCCTCCCCCCTTCGAGTTTCTTAGGAGGACTGGAATATTTCAATAAAAAGTTGAATGGTAAACGTTTGGTAATTGCCATTTCTCAAGATGTTTCAACCGCTGGATAGTATCGAAATTTATCTGAAATGGGACTGAAAAATTCCAATAAAAAATCGGACGATCTCAGTATGTAATACAAATTTTAAACGAAATAACAGTGTTCTTGTCCCCCCCCTTTATAAGGGGGGGTTAGGGGGGGTCAAAGATTCTAGCATACTTTTAGAGAACTGGTATAAACAAGAGAACATCTTCCAGTCGGTTTCAACCGACTTTCGCTATGAGACTCTTAATTGATTCCCTGTCGGACTGTCGGAATTACCAAAAGCCCAAAACCCCTATCAGACTGTCAAAATCATCAAAAAATCCGCAAAACCCAAACAACTCCTATATAACCGATCGAAAAATCCGCAAAACCCCTCACATAATCGATCGCGCGCCCCCAAATAATTCATCAAAAAATGCACTAAAAATCCGAGGAAATCATGCAGCACAAATCGAGACGAATTCCCAAATATTTCATCCTGTTTTTCCTAACAACTCTCTTATTCTGCATCAACTCAATCCTTCCGGCTTACTCTCACTGGGCCGACTTATCAGTAGCCGAAATAGCAGTCAGCGATTTACAAACCGAAATCACCTTAACTTATCCCACGGGCTTAACCAACTTTGCCGATGACGATCGCAACAGCCAGTTACAGCCAGCAGAAATTCGCAACCACCAAACACAACTCGAAACATTTTTTAGCGAACAAATTCGCATCACCAACAGCAGCGGTATTTTCGGCAATGTGACTGTGAAACCATTAGAAATAGCTGCTAAAACTGCCAGTTTAATCCAGCAACCTAATACCCACAGTACCTTAATTTTAAACTACACTTTTCCCGCAGCTTCTCAAACCGCAGCGCCACCTTTACCCGCTGTTAATGTCGCTGCAAACAATCAATTGCGGATTAACTACAATCTATTTTTACCTGGAGTACCTACAGCTAGCTGTCAAGCTACCATCGCGCGATCGGATACCGTCAAAAGCTTTATCTTTACACCGCAAAACCGAGATTTTGTATTAGGAACTAACGGCTCGATTTGGGATTCTGGTTGGAGTTTGCTACTGGCGATCGGCGGAGCATTTATTTGGGGTGCAGCGCACGCGATGTCGCCGGGGCACGGAAAAACAATTGTCGGTGCTTATTTGGTTGGTTCGCGGGCTACTCCGTTACACGCTTTGTTTTTAGCAGCAACAACTACCATTACTCACACTGCGGGTGTATTTGCGATCGGCGGAATTACTCTGTTTGCTTCTCATGTAATTAATCCCGAACAATTGCATCCTTGGCTGAGTTTAATTTCTGGGGTTTTAGTAGCAATTATTGGCTTAAATTTACTTGCAAAAAGAATCAAACACAGGTTCGTACTTAGGTTCGTACCTAGGTTCGTAGTGAGGACTTCAGTCCTCAAAAATCTAATTAATAAACTTTTTAATCCAAACCCTAATTTAAGGACTAAAGTCCTTACTACGAACGGTGAGGAAGAGGTAAATTTGCTAAGTAGGGGAACTTGGGAGAGGGAATACAAACCTGTAAAACCGAAGGTAAATCTTCACTACCACCATCACGGAGATGGCAGGATGCACTCGCATTTGCCTCCAGGATCTGACGGTTCTCCGATTACTTGGAAAAGCTTGTTAGCGTTGGGAATTTCCGGCGGATTGTTGCCTTGTCCTTCAGCTTTGGTGATGTTATTGAGTGCTGCTGCTTTGGGAAATATTGGCTTGGGAATGACACTCGCAGTTGCATTTAGTTTGGGATTGGCATTAGTTTTAAGCGCGATCGGACTGATTTTAGTTTATGCTAGAAGGAAGTTCGATCGACTGCCAAAAGAAATCAAAGTAGTTAAATTTTTGCCTGCGGTAAGCGCGATGTTAGTAACGTTATTGGGATTGGGAATTACCGCACAAGCAATCTGGCAAATATTGGCAGCAAATCAGTGGATTGTAGGGAATAGATGACGAAATTAGCTGAGGTGCGCAGTGCGCACCCTACACCAGCAGTAACTAGCAGTAAGGTGCGCAGTGCGCACCCTACACCAGCAATTTTAGCCAGCAATTTTTAGATTAGGGTGCGGTGTGTTTGTTAATGATTGCAGCTAAATCCGGCACTCCTTTTTCCACGTAATTCTTAGCCGAGGGGCGGAGTTTGGCGTAAGCGCTTTTCACAATTGCTCTAGTGCTATTTTCGGCTTTTTTGTCACTGATTTGCAGCAATCTATCTGCTACTTCTGATTTTTTTTCAGTCATATAATCGACTGGATTGCCATTACTTACAGCATCATTCCACATCGGATCTAGGGAAGTCGAGATGTCTGGTAAAAGTTGATGCAAAACTTGCGCGCAATAGTCAGCCCGTATCCCCTTGACAGTAGAGTAAGCCGCTTTAATCGCCAAGCCGCCCAATCCCGAGGCTGCTGCAACTTGTCGATCGATCAACTTTACGCAATCATCAACAAAATTGTCTCTGTTGTTTTCATTCAATAAAATATCGCTAAGTGCCATTTCGATCCTGTTTGATTTAATAGTTGCGGTGTCGATCGGGTGTGAACTCCGTCTGGGAGTACATCTCTATTTTGCTCTAAGATTCGCGATCGCACAAGAGTTTTCTGTTTGGAATACCTCTACATCAGGACTTACGCACTCGGATACTTATCAACCGGATGGTTTGCGGAATCTGCCAGCCTTCAGGAAGTATTTTCGGAAAACACGGGGCGATCGTCCGACTTGCAAGTTATATTTACACAAAATCTAGATATTTTTACCGAACAATCGTGTTTGTAGTTGCGCTTTAGTAAAAACCCATTAAAATTCCAATTGCTAATAAATCT
>JBOFTL010000153.1:0-9499 GCA_051652045.1 Microcoleus sp.
CAAAAACCCTGCGTTGTCGCCGACAAGTGGCGCGAAAACCCAGTTTTTTGAGTATGAGTGCATCCGGGACTGAAATAAATAAGTTTTCACGGGAAAAGGCATCTTGAATCTTTTTAACGATATTGACCCACAGCGCCGGCGCAGCTTGCTAATGTTATTTAACGCAGGGCTGCTATTCTGGTCGAGTTTGGCTTCGCTGCTACCAACTCTGCCACTTTACATTCAATTTGTGGGCGGTACAAAACAGCAAATTGGCTTTGTCATGGGTGCCTTTGCGATCGGACTTTTGCTATCGAGGCCCCAGTTGGGCAAAATAGCCGATCTCAGGGGAAGAAAACAAGTTTTGTTAGTAGGTGTATCGGTAGCTGCGATCGCCCCGATCTGCTACTTATTCGCTAAATCTATCCCTTTACTGTTATTTCTGAGAGCGTTTCACGGTATCAGCATTGCTGCTTTTACCACAGCTTACAGTGCGTTAGTAACGGATTTGTCACCCCCACAAAAGCGCGGAGAATTAATCGGTTACATGAGTTTGGTAAGTCCGATCGGCATGGCTTTAGGTCCGGCTGCTGGCGGGTTAATCCAAGCTGAGATCGGCTATACTCCATTATTTTTCATGTCGGCATTTTTGGCGACCATTGCCGTATTTTTCATCAGTCAAATTGCGGAAACAAGTTATGGGGAATTGACCAAAAATAACTTGCCATCTGAAGATAACAGTACCAAAAACTATTGGCAAATGCTGTGGCATCCTACTGTAAGAATTCCAGCTTTTGTATTGTTAATGGTAGGTTTGATTTTTGGAACTTTAAGCACTTTTTTGCCTTTGTTCGTACAAGAAACTAAGGTAAATTTTAATCCGGGACTATTTTACTCAACAGCAGCGATCGCCAGTTTCAGTATGCGCTTGGTAACGGGAAAAGCTTCGGACAAATACGGTAGAGGCTTGTTTATCAGCGGTGGATTAATCTGTTATATTGCATCGATGCTGTTGCTGTATGGGGCTAACAGCAGTAATGATTTTGCGATCGCTGCCCTACTAGAAGGTATCGCAGGCGGTACAGTTTTACCGATGATGGTAACGCTGATGTCTGACAGGTGTCAATCCCATGAAAGAGGGAGAGTGTTTTCGATTTGCATTGGCGGATTGGACTTAGGAATTGCCCTAGCCGGACCGAGTTTAGGATTTCTTGCAGAACATATCGGTTACAGAAATACCTTTGGTTTTGCTGGAGTAATTGGCGGCTTAGCATTGCTGATTTTTCTTACTCTATCCAGCAAAAATTTATCTCATTCCATCAAATTTGCGATCGGTCGAGTTCAAGACATTTATGCTTTAAATAAGTAACCATTTCGAGTATTAAGGCGTGCAGTACACAACCTACATAGAGAGTAGGTGCGTAGTAGTAAGGTGCGCAGTGCGCACCCTACGTAGAGAGTAGCTGCGTAAGTTTTTGTAATGTTTGCAGTCAGAGTGTTCAGTTTGCAAAAAGTAATAAAACCTCGATCGCAAAAGTTCATAACACCCCGATCGCCAACAGTCAGATGTTAAACTCGATCGTAAATGAGCAACAGGAGATGATTATGTCAGAGCAAGTTCAAGAAATGCAATCCTCCGAAACCTCTCCTGCTGTGCCTGCCGAGGTTAAACAAAGCCAATTAGCCGGAGATCATCCTGCTACACCTGATGAAAATTCTATGGCTTGGCTAGTTCTAGCAATTGAGAAAATACCCAAAGAATACTGGCCTAATTTACTTCAAATAATCCGCCTGTACGGGGAAAGTGTAGCCCTCAAAGAAGCACAGCAAAAAAGCTGGGATAAAATCAAGCAAGATCTAAAAAATCCCGATCCCGTGGTATAATTGGCGAGACAAAAAGCTTTGAGCGAAACACTTAAGTCATGGCGAGAAGATGGAGACGAACAAGAACAAAAAGAAACTTGGGAGATTCTCCGCAAAGCATTAGAAGAAGACCGTGTATCTATATAGGCAATTGCATGAGCAGAATAGTAGTGCTAGATTCTGGACCTTTAGGAATGGTGACAACTCCCAAAGCTGCGTCTCCTATATATATCGATCGCATCCGCAATCTGCTTGTTCCTAATTTCAAATATAACTTCAAACTTTTTTATTCCAGCTTCCTAAAGACAACTATCAATCGATCGACTATCAATTATCAACTCTCAACTCTCAACTCTCAACTCTTCCTTCTTCCTTCTGCTTTCTGCTATACTTCCAACTACAGTTATTTTTACAGACACAGTTAACCGCACCACCAGCAAGGTAAAAACAATGGAAACAGAAACCATAGAAAAATCGACCGATCGCACTAAAACTCGGTACTGGGGCAAAGTTACAGTCATCGATGAGGGCGAACGCTACCGGATCAACCGCATCGAACTTAAGCCGGGCCATCACATCAGCACCCAAATGCACTATCACCGCAGCGAACATTGGGTTGTCGTTTCCGGTACTGCGAAAGTAATCTGCGACGGGCAAGAAAATATTTTGATGCAAAAACAATCAACCTACGTTCCCATGAATATGCCGCACCGCGTGGAAAACCCCGGCGTAATTCCTCTGGTAATGATTGAAATTCAAAATGGCGAATACCTGGGCGAGGATGACATTATCCGCTTCCCGCAAGATGCTGAAGACGAAGATTGAAGTTAATTCCGCCAACAAGGTTTGTAATAAGGTTTGTAGTAAGGACTTCAGTCCTTAAAAAATAAATCTATCGTGTCAAGAAATCCGGTTTCTCACCCTTGGCAAAAATGCCCCGAAACCGGGTTTCTACAAATAACCTTTGGTACAACAAAAAATGTACAAAGAAACCCGGTTTCTCAACCTTATACCATTTCTCTAAAATCGTGCAACAATCTTTGACCCCCCCTAACCCCCCCTTATAAAGGGGGGGGGACAAGAGTATTGTTGCATTCTTTTTTAAAATTGGTATTAACTAAAATGCCCCGAAACCGTAGCAATTAAAATTGTAGGGGCAATCGAGAAATTGCCCCTACATGATTATATTGAGTTTGTTAAACACGAGAATCTGATATAACGACAGGCGATCGACCTAGCGAGAGACACCAGGCAAAGTACGAGGTAAAGCAGCATTTCTTAAATCTGCATTCACCATATTCGCATTCTTTAAATTAGCACCCGTCAAGTCAGAACCTCCCAAGTTGGCACCGGTCAAATTTGCACCGGTCAAATTGGCATCCCGCAAGTTGACTCCCATCACGTCGATTCCCGACAAGCTACCGCCCCGGAGGCTGACATTCGCTAAATTCGCAACAGACTGGCGGGCATTTTTGAGGTTGGCACCTGCTAAATCGGCACTTTCTAAATTGGCACCGATTAAGTTGGCACTAGCGAGGTTGGTGTTTTTCAAACTAGCAATTACTAAACCAGCCAGACTCAGGTTAGCGCGACTTAAATCAGCACTTTCCAAATTTGCACCGTGCATTTTAGCTGCAATTAAACTCGCACCTTGCAATTTGGCACCCTTCAGATTGGCTTTATTCAAGTTAGCTTCGTTGAGGTGAGCACCGTTTAAATTTGCTCCTGTCAAGTTGGCACCACTCAAATCCGAGCCGTTGAGATTCATACCAGATAACTGCGCTCCTGTCAAGTCACAGCCCCGGCAGCTTTTTGTTTCTAATAGTTGCTTGACTTGCGCCGCATTTTCTGCTGTTGCTGGGGCAGCAAAGGCGATCGCCGCCATCAAACTTGTTGTTGTTAAAATTCCAAATTTCATATACCCGCTCTCATTGATATCTCCACTTTTAAGATAATCCGATATTTTTTGAGAGAGTTTGGCGATCGTTCTCCTCCATAAACTGTGACAATCATCACCCTATTGCGCGCAAAGTATGCAATAATTTTACGTGTTTGGATTGCAGGCAGTTATTGTAAAGAATTATTGCTGTTTCAGGAACCAGAAAGGGAAGGATTGCGTCGGTTCTAGGCGGACTCCGGAGATACCGTTCTTAACAAAAGTATAATCTTTATCTTGCCAAAGGGGTATGAAAGGAACATCTCGACCCAGTATATCCTGAATTTCAGCAAACAAGGCTTTGCGGGTTTGGGGATTTAACTCTTGGCGTTGTTTAGCGATCAGTTGATTTACTCGATCGCTGTAGTAAAACGAGCCCTGTCCCTGACTGGCACCTTTCTGACAGCCCCCAGCCGCCGAACCTTCGGCACAATCTAAAAACGGCTGAATGTAATTGTCGGCGTCGAAAAAGTCAGCATACCAATCTACTAAAACCGCAGGATAAATTCCCTTCTCAATATTTTGAAACAATGTAGGAGATTCGACGCTGTTAATTTCTACCTGCATCAGGCCGTCCAGCTTGAGTTTAGCCCAAGCTTTAATCGTGCTCGCTACCAAAGCTCTTTTTGTGGAAGCTGAAGGATGCCAAACCTGCAAGACAAAAGGATTGGCGGCCGAATATCCGGCTTTGGTTAAAAGTTCCTTAGCTTTTGCGATGTTAGCATCGCCGTACATTTCTTGAAACACTGGTTTGTGAACGTCAAAGGTTGTGGGAACCAGACTGTACAGCGGCTGGGCTTGGCCTCGGAGGACGCGATTGTTAATCAAGGGGCGATCCATTGCAGCCGCGATCGCCTGTCTGACTTCTAAATTGTCCAGCGGCTTAGACTTAAGATTGAGAGTCATGTAACTGACGGTACTGCTTTCGGCTGTAATTTCCTGCCATTTCCCTTTTTTGGCACCTTCATCCAAACTGCGAATTTGATCGGCATCAAGGGACAAATAAGCAACATCGATCGCCCCTGTCCGAAAAGTATTGAACAAATTTGCGGAACTAGAAAGCAGCAAAACATTGATTCCTTGATTGGCAGGTTTTTCTTCACCCCAATACTTGTCAAATACGTCTAATCTCAGAGAGTCGCTACCGTATTTTGCCAACTTGTAGCGCCCGGTTCCCACAAAAGTATCCGGTTTAAATTTATTATCTCCAATCTCGTAAGCTTGCGGAGAAACAGCACAAAGACCGGAAAATGTCAGCAGCGATGGAAAAGCAGCAAAAGGCTTTTTGAGTTGGATAGTTAATTCAGATTCGCCCGTTGCTTTCACCGATTCTACTGCATCTCCTAACAAGAAAGCCGGACGACCGCCATTTTTGATAAACCGCTGCAAGGAAAATTCCATTGCTGCGGCGTTGAAGGGGGTGCCGTCATGGAACAACACGCCTTGACGCAAGGGAATTTTGTATGTCAATCCGTCTTTGCTAACTTGCGGCATTGCCGTGGCTAAATCGGGGATTAACTCAGTAGTTCCCGATTTGTAAGTGTAGAGAGTGTCGCCCAAATTATGCAGCAATTCACCCGAGATGTTTTCGTAAGCATCAGCAGGGTCGATCGTCCGCAATTTCAAAGTCGTGCCGATCGTAATTCGACCGTTATTACCATTAGTAGCTGTTGCATTCAACCCTCGATCGGCCTTCTGCCCGCAGCTTGCAGTTAACAAGCAACACAGACAAAAAAGAGCAGTAAGTTTAATTATCGCAGGTCTGACAAATTGTTTCAACTGGTGTTTGAATGTTTTCATAATCATTGTGTGCGCTCTTCTCAATTTAAAGTTATATCATTTTGCTGGAAATTCTATCTTTCAATTTATATTTTAGGTTTTAGGTTTTAGGTTTTAGGTTGGAGGTCTATTCCCTACCACCTACCACCTCATACCTAATTCTTCCTTCTTCCTTCTTCCTTCTTCCTTCATTAAATTCCCTTCAGCAACAGCCGCCAATCCTGACAGCGTTTCTTGTAAATGCGGACTACTGGATCGCCCGGAGTTATCCGCAAACACTCATCAAACAATTTACCAGCTTCGCGAAACTCTTTGCGATCGTACAATATCATAGCCTCGTTGTATAAATTCACATTTGCTAGTTTGGCCGATCGAACTTCTGGAGGATCGGCATCAAACACTTCATGGACGGTTACAAATTGAGATTTGCCTTTGACTTTTACTTTATCCACGATGCGAATGGCATAATCAGCAGGATTTCGCAAACGCTCGAAAGTGGCGTGGGAAATTAACAGAGGTACGCTGTAATCTTTGGTCAATCCTTCGATCCGGGATGCCAAATTCACTGCATCACTAATTACCGTACTGTCCATGCGGCTTTTACCGCCGATCGTTCCCAGCATCAAAGTACCGGTATTAATGCCGATACCGATTCTAATCGGAACGTAGTTAGACTTTTGACGGTATTGGTTGTAGGTTCTTAAAATATTGAGCATGGCAATACCTGCTTTAACGGCATCATCCGCAAAGTCGCTAAACAGAGCCATAATTGCATCACCAATATATTTATCAATAAAACCATTATTATTTGTAATAGCAGGCTCCATTCGCGATAGATAAGAATTAATAAAGTTAAAATTTTCTTGCGGCGTCATAGTTTCCGAAAGCGCTGTAAAATCTCGAATATCAGAAAACAGTACCGACATTTCCTGTTGCACGTGATCGCCTAAATTGACATCTACAATACTTTCCGAACCTAACAAATTCAGGAATTTATGCGGCACAAATCTTCCGTAGGCATCCGTGATTTCTAACTCCGCATCTAGGGATGTTTCCAGGTCTTGATTTAGTTTATATAGCTTTTGATTGAGTTGCGATTGTTCGTGAATGAATCGATTGCGATCGAATTCTGATTGCTTGCGTTCCGTGATATCTTGCAAAACGGCGATCGCAAAAGAAACTTTACCGCGATCGTCAAAAATTGGCGTTCCCCAGGCTTCAAGAGGAATTTTTGTGCCGTCAGGCTGGCAAACTTCTATATTATCAGCAGTAGAAGTTTCGCCTTTGAGCGCTCGAACTATCGGTAAATTTATCGCAGGATAAATATTATCGGTTCCCGCAGTATAAAGTTGATAAGCTTCTGACAAATCAGCAACGGAATCTAACTGTAAAACTCCTCTACCGAGCAACTGCTGTCCGGCAAGATTAATGTAGTAAGGTTGACCTTTAGCATCGAGTACGACAACCCCGATCGGAATTGCTTCCAGAAATTGAGCTAGCTTGGTTTCAGCTTCTCGTACAGCTTCCACTGCTTGCAACTGCAACTCAGATAAAACTAAATCGGAGTGTACTGAAGTGGTATCCAGCAGAATTTCTAGATCCGCTTTTTCCTCCTCCAAGTCTTTCACTTGCTGGCGCAATCTTGCGATCTCCAAAAGTAGCTCTTCCCTCGATGGTTGTTCTTGCATTCTCCCAGAAATTGCGCCTCTAATAATATCAATTTGCATCACTGTTCTCATCCTCTAGACCTCGCAGATTTTAGATTAACTCCAGCACTAAAGCAGGCATCAGCTTCTGCAAATTCTTCAAAGATTTACCTTGCTACCTTGCCAAATTATAGATTGAGAACCGCTGATTGTCATTTTCAGTCCGGCTTGTTTGTGTACCTCGATAATCAACTGAGATAACATACTAATGCCGGAACAGTTCCAAAATTTTAACTCGTGCTAATTTAGAGTGATTGTTGGCGGCATAAAATCCCCCAAATTACTGAGTAACTTCGCAATCGGTCCGCCGCAGGTCTACCCAGTCGCAGGAAACCAGCAAAACTCACGGTGGCTGTTGCTGGATCGTAGCAGATGCAGTAATCTTCTGTGCTAATTTCCATTTACAAAAAATAATATTATTCCCGTTCAGTTAAACTTTCAATTCCACCATTGTTGTTACCGCAATGATTTCGGGATCTTTACCTACTGTCTCGAATTTCCAGCCTAGCTTAGCGTTGTAGTCGCTGAGCATAGTCAGCAAGCCCAATCCTGAAGTTGTGCTACTTTCGTCAGCAGCATTTTTTTCCAACCGCTGGATGTACAGTTCGCTGGGGTCGCAACTCAGCAGTTCCTGAATGTCAGCCTGAAACTTACTAACTGCTAAGGGGGAAATGCTGTTAGCAACTGAAAATATTACTCTGTCGCTCTCCAATAGCAGTTTAATATCGATCGGGTACTGGGAAGTTTCATCGTTAAACTTCATCGCATTCTCTAATAACTCGTTAGCAATATAGCTAACTGCACTTTTAATCTCAGCTTGTCGGTTAATTGTTGCCGGTTCGTCTTCATTTCCTGGAAAAAATGTTGTTAAGTAATCAGCCAAAAAATCTGCAGACAAACCGTTATTACGCCACCGCTGTTTGAGCGGAATAGAACTTGGGGAAAATCCGATAATTAAATACTCTTGTCCGGTCGATCGCTCGATAAAATCTCCAAATATTTGCATCATATTTTGTCAATTAGCAATTCAATTATTTTTGTTTGAGTACGAGTAATGTAATGTCATCAAACACCTTTTGTTCCCCAATGTGCGATCGCAGGTCGTCGATTACGGCCTTCCTGATTTCTGATGCCGATCGACTGCAATTCATCTGTATCACCTCTATTAATCTTTCCAAACCGTAAAGCACTTTATTCATATTTTCAGCTTCGGTAATACCATCAGTGTACAACACCACTACATCTCCTGAATGTAACTGCACGATCGTTTCAGCAATAAAGTCAGCAATATCTGCATCCAGACCGATCGGAAAACCCAGGTCGATCGTATCAAATCTTTCTACTGTACCACTAGACCGCACGACAATCATCTCTTCGTGCTGGCCGCTCAACTTCAGCATTCCCTCCTCGTAGTCCAGCAAAGCAAGCGTAGCATTTTTATCGCATTTCATTCGCTGCAAGTTATCGTAAATTACCCGGTTGACAGATGCTAAAAATTTGACAGGATCTGGTTCGTTGTAAGCGAGCAATGTCCGCACTGCTGTTTGCACCATAATCATTAAAACCCCGCTTTCCAAGCCGTGACCAGTGACATCGCCAATTCCAATTTTTACTCTACCATCTTGCTGGAGTACGTCATAATAGTCGCCCCCAACTTCATCGGCAGATTCCATAAATCCTGCAATATCTAAGCCGCTAACTTGTTTTAATTCCCGGTCTTTTGGCAGCAGCATTTGCTGAATTTTGCGAGTTACTTCTAGTTCCGTACCCATCCGCATATTTTCGGCTTGCAGGCGAGCGTTGAGTACGGTAATTTCTTGATTTGCTGTAACTAATACTGCGGCAATCCTGTTAAATGCACCCACAACTTGTCCCAGTTCATCTTTGTTATCCAAAGTTATTTTGTCGTTGAAGTTGCCATTAGCCATTTTTTGGGCTGCTTCTTCAAGTACGAATACTGTTTGCATGACCGATCGATAAAAAGATACAAATAGGTAAAGAACTATAAAAATTACGATTAATATAAAATAGCCGATGCTGTTTTTTCTGATAACAAAGCCATCGATGCGCGCTTGCAGGAGAAAATCTAATTCAGCAATACTTTTGTCCCACAGTATAAAACTTGAATTAAGTGCTCGATCGCTCTTGCTGACATATTTATCGTATTCCACTAAAGCTGTAGTCGTAATCAGTTTGTCTAGTTGTTTGCTTAACTCTTCTGCTTGCAGGAGAAAAT